>MWAX01000116.1 GCA_002068775.1 Actinobacteria bacterium ADurb.Bin346
TAAGCTTTGAGCCTGACTGCTTTCCTGACCAAGCAATTGTGATAAGCTTCCGGCATCAAGACCCTGCTGCTTTTGTGTCTTTCCCAGCATGCCCATAACGATTGGTGCAGCCATTGTTAAAAGACTTCCTATGGATCCCACATCAAGACCAGTGCTCTGGCTTAAGCTTTTCTCAACCGCAGGCCTGCTGCTGCCAAGCACGTGCCCCAGAATGCCGTCTCCTGAGCCTTGTTTATAGTTTGCAATATAGTCGGATATATTATTCAGAATGCTGCCGTCATGGTCTTTTGCCAGAGCATTTGAAAGTGACTGCGCGTTTTTTTGGACAGAAGATTCTTTAGCCAGCGCACCTGTTAACACCGCCATAATACCTGGAAGCGCCTGTTTTGCTTTATCTTCAGGTATGCCGATCTGCCGGCTGATTTTTCCAATAGTATCACCTCCAACCATCCCCATAAGCGATTCTATCATTGAAGCCATAATAACCTCCTCAAATAATGAATGACTGATAAATATATAACTACTGATAATATTACATTATAGATTAGGGAGAGCTATTCTTACAGGAAAACAATATTCCGATCGGGGTCTCATTTTCAGAAATGCTATTATTGATGCTGAAAGTCTATTCTTTTTTCTTGAAGCTGTCTTTTGCTCCGCAGTCACATTTTTTCGGTTTGCACCTGCTGTCTTTTTCAAAGCCGCATTCGCTGCATTTCCATGTTGCCACTTCTGACTCCTTTTTTCTTTTTAAGTTTGCAATAAAAAAAATAAAACCAGGGACTATATAAATATCTTTACAAAATTAAGCTGGAGGTTGGCAAGAGATGATTTAAGGTTATCCTGTTCCTGCGCACTTACTTCCTCTGCGACAATCTTAAAAAGTGCTTCAAAACAATCGACCGCCAGTTTAGCCTGTGCTTTATCTTTATATTTGTCATTTGTCCCAACGGGAAGACCCATTTTTTTATATGCCAGACTTGAAAGAGACATCATCATCTGGACTACAACATCTTTTGTGGATAACTTGTCTATCTCTTCCTGTAGCTTGTTAAGCATCTCCTCAGTCTCTTTTTTTGCTGTTTCCTCATCCATCACAGCGTCTTTGGAAACCCTGTCTTCCCCATTTCCACCCTTTTTCTTTTTATCTTTTTCAGCCATATAAACACATCCTTTTAAAATACTTATAATTTAATCCCGAATATTTGGCAATATTTACAATCGCTCACTTTTATATTTTAATCACTCACTGTCATATTTTACCAGTGAAAAAACATCATAACCTTTTAAGCTTCTCCTCGGATTTAAAAACTCAAGCTCTATAAGAAAACAGAACCCTGCAACTTTTCCGCCCATACTTTCCACAAGCTCAGCCTGTGCCTTTGCTGTTCCGCCTGTCGCAACAAGGTCATCCACTATGAGTATATTTTCACCTTTTTTTATTGCGTCAATGTGCACTTCCACTTCACTGCTGCCATACTCCAGTTCATATGAAGCTTTTGCCGTCTTATATGGAAGCTTGCCCGGTTTTCTTACAGGTATAAAGCCGGTGCCAATCCTGTATGCAAGCGCAGCGCCAAATATAAAGCCTCTTGCTTCAGCGCCAAGAATAGAGTCTATATTTACTCCTTCGTATTGCTTTGCCATCAGGTCAATAACATTTTTAAATGTCTTGCCATCACCGACAACAGGAGTGATGTCCCTGAACACAATACCCTTTTTGGGAAAATCCGGAATGTTTCTGATTTTTGATTTAAAATCCACTTTGCAAATCCCTTTCTGTTGCTATTATAATATATTCACACAAGACATTGCCTGTATTAAAAATTTCCGCAATCTGTCATTTGTTTTTAATTATATTTTCTGTGATAGAGCTTATAAGATAATCTACGTCCAGCTCTCTGTAGCCAAGCTGGTCAAGTATTTCCGATGGATTATATTTCTGTCCGTAACTCCAGATTTCTCTCAGGAAATCACCGGCTTTTTTTTGCTTCATCCAGGCATAACCGAATTTCCTGTGCATATAATCTTTCAGCTGTGCCTCAAATATCCATGCCCGTATATAATTTGTGCAGTAAAAGCCTTCATCCACATCTTTCAGATATTCAGCATCCAAGTACTGCATCATACTTGCATCACTTAAAATCTCCTTATACAGGTTTTCTTTACCTTCAATACGTGTACCGTCATGCAGGCTGAGCTCATATTTCAGTTTCCCTGCATATCTCCTGCAAAACCACAGCTTTATAATGCTGGAAAGATAAACGAATTCCTTTACTTCGTCTGCAGGCATTTTAAGGAAAGAGCTTAGCCAATGGCTGCTCTGCATTAAATGCTCAAGGGTGAAAGCATAGCCTTCGGTAACTGCATTATCCCCCAGGAACTTATGCTCAAAATCAAGTGATGCTCTTGTATTTGAAAAATGTTCAGCATGTCCGCCCTCATGAAACATTGCCTCATAATCATCCTGCCCGCCCCTCGGCATGACCACAAGATAAATTTCTCCGGGCACTTTCACAGTTGAGCAGAAAGCCCTTGGGGACTTATTTTTCCTTTCTTCGACATCAAATATTATATTTGACTGCCTGCTGACGTCTATCCCCATTGCCATTAAAGTATCCTTAAATATGCTGACTAGCAGCTCTTTTTTAAAATATCTGTCAAATGAATCAGCCCTTCTTAGCTTTGCAAAGTCGCTTTTTCTGGCATTTTTAAGCTCAACGCCAGTTTCTCTTAGTAGCAGCTTTCCAAAATGTTCCTCGTACAAGTCCCTTGTGCGGCTAAGAAGTATTTCCATTTGCAGAAGGGTATTATTGAAGTCCTCTCCTTTAAGATAAGCAAACATCTCCCTGTATGATGTAAAGCCCAGCAGTGATGCCTGGTTATGCAGCTCTTTCCAGTATTGGAAAAGTTTCGGGTTAAATTCTTTTTTTACAATATCATTTCGCGCATCATCAATTTCATCCCTTCTATCCTTATCCGCTTCATTTGAAAGAAGTATTTCCGAATACCTATAAGACACATCTTCACCATTTAACTTAATCACTGCTTTTGCTTCCTGCTCAGCAATTGAATCTGACAGCTCTTTGACCTGGTTTTCAATAAAACCTTCACCGCAGAATTTTAAAAGATTGAACAGTTTTGTTTTTCCGTCTGTACATTTTTCATTATCTTTCAGCTCTTTCAGATCATCAAAGTTTTTCCTGTCAAAAAGCCAGCTATTTTCATTATAAATGACTGAGGTGTTCAATTCTTCTTTCAAACCGGCAAAGTGAAGATAATACTCTTTATCAAGTCTTGACAGAAAGCTTTCAGCAGTCTGGCGATATTTTTCAAGGTCCATTTAATGCTTTCCTCTGTAATTTTTAAATTATTTTATATTTTCCCTGATGGTTTTCATGATGGACTGCTCATCAAGTCCATAAGCTGCATATAGTTCAGAAGGACTGCCGGATGAGCCAAATTTATCCTTTATTCCTATCCTTATAACTCTGGTGGGAAGCTTTTCTGAAAGCGTCTCACAAACTGCACTTCCAAGACCGCCAATTATATTGTGGTCTTCAACAGTAAAGACAAGTTTTGTCTTAGCTGCACTGCTTAAAAGAAGCTCTGCGTCAAGAGGTTTTATTGAAGACATATTTATCAGCTCCAGGCTTATTCCTTCCGCTCCGAGCTTTTTTACCGCAGATAAGCAGATGTGCGTGGTAAAACCGGCAGTTACCACTGTTGCCCTCTGTCCTTCAAGAATTTTAGTCCCTTTGCCGATTTTAAACTCATATTCATCATTGAATATCAGCGGGCTTGCGCTTCTTGTAAGCCTCACATAACATGGCCCCTTATGTGCGACAACAGCATCGATTGCCTTTTTTGTTTCAGTCCCGTCAGATGGGGATATCACAACAATGCCCGGAATTGCCCTCATTATGGCAACGTCTTCTATTGCCTGGTGAGTTGCTCCATCTTCTCCCACCGATATGCCGCAGTGTGTCGCACATATTTTTACATTAAGGCCCGGATAAGCTACAGATACACTTACCTGGTCGCAGGCCCTTTTTGAAGCAAACACCCCAAAAGTGGATACGAATGGTATTTTACCCATAGTGGCCATGCCTGCTGCAGCGCTCATCATATTAGCTTCAGCGATTCCGAAGTTAAAAAATCTTTCAGGGAATTTTTTTGCAAACATGGCTGTCATGGTAGATTTTGAAAGGTCGCAATCCATGACTACAATATCTTTATTGGTCTCACCAAGCTCGGAGATTCTTTCTCCATAAGCATTTCTGGTTGCTTCTTTTTTATCGCCT
The DNA here is from genome assembly GCA_002068775.1 of Actinobacteria bacterium ADurb.Bin346. GTDB lineage: Bacteria > Actinomycetota > Humimicrobiia > Humimicrobiales > Humimicrobiaceae > Fen731. The sequence continues at coordinate 4,305 of MWAX01000116.1, forward strand.
TCATATAAAAATCTTTTTGCCTGTTCCCAAACCATACTATTTAGCCTTCCTTCCTGCCTGAAATAAATGCTGTTGAATAAATTATATTGACTGTTAATATTGAAAATAAAAATTACAGTGACTACGGGATATTCTACAAAATATTAGCACAAATTTATAGTTTTAGATTATTATTAACTATATAATTTATAAAAAGATATGAGCGCAATAATAAAAAACAATAAAAAACTGCTATACCCTGCACTGCTGTGGTTTATAGTTTTTTTCCTGCTTCCACTTGCAATAATATTTATTTATTCCTTCACAACTGATTATCTTTTTCAGGGAAGCAGGGTCAGTTTTACATTTTCAAACTTTTTAGAAATCTTTCAGAAAAGACACTATCTGATAGTGCTGACAAGATCCCTGAAAATAAGCACCCTTACCACCGTATTTTCAATACTGTTTTCTTATCCTGTTTCATATTTTTTAGCTAAAAAAACAAGACATGACCGCATTTTAATTGTGCTGCTTATGATCCCGTTCTGGATAAATTATCTTGTAAGAATTTTTGCATGGAAGCTTCTGCTTTCCGAGAACGGCGTCATAAACCAGGTGCTTTTATGGTCTAGAATCATAAATGAGCCTTTTAAAATTTTATATACTCAAACTGCAGTTATAATGGGGCTGGTATATACTTATACACCAATGATGATACTGCCTTTATATGCGACAATTAAAAAGATAGATGATTCTCTGATAGAGGCTTCGAGGGATCTCGGCGCATCAAGAGTAAGAGCTTTTTTTGATATTACATTCAAGCTGAGCCTTACCGGAATATTTTCGGGAACATTGCTGGTGTTTATCCCGGCTCTCGGCTCTTTTGCAATACCAGCCATACTGGGGGGAACTGACTCTATGATGATTGGCAACCTCGTGGAGAACCAGTTTTTCCATACCGGCAACTGGAACTTTGGTTCCGCTTTTACACTGACGCTTGCCGTACTTTCAATTGCACTCATTTTATTTTATTCCAGATTATTCGGTGTCGAAGCAATTTATAAAAGCAGAGAGTACTGATGAAAAAAGAAAAGCCTGTATTTCTGACAATTTATACTGTCCTGTTTTTCCTCTATGTTTTTGCGCCTCTTATAATTATTTTTATATTTGCCTTCAATGCAGGAGAAGGTTACAATCTGCCTCTTAAGGGTTTGACTTTTAACTGGTTTGAGGAATTTTTCAGTGACAGCATTGCCCTGAATTCAATTAAAAACAGCCTTATTATAGCAATGATTTCAGCAACGATTTCAACACTCCTTGGCACCGGCCTTACCATTGGTATCATTAAGGGGATAGCCAGATTCAGAGCTTTTTTTATAACTGTCCTCATGCTGCCAGTGCTTATGCCGAGTCTGACTATCGGCATTGCTGCACTTGTTTTTTTCCGTACAATAAACATACCGCTCGGAATACCGATAGTTATTCTTTCACATGTGTCTATCAGCATCAGTTATGTATTTCTGATAATGATGGGAAGGGTAGAAGGGTACTGCATGGATGTGCAGGAAGCTGCTGTCGACCTTGGAGCAGGCTGGTTTGCAAGTTTAAGGGATGTAGTCCTGCCGGCAATTTTTCCTGCTATCCTGGCAGGGTGGCTTTTTTCTTTCATGATAAGCTGGAATGAGTTCATTGTGACTTATTTCCTGATCGGCACAGAGGTGACCCTTCCTATCTATATATTTTCACAGCTGAGATTTGGCATTTCCCCTAAGGTAAATGTAATCGCCCTGCTTATAACTATGTTTACAATAGTAATAATAATAACAACAGGGCTTATAAGGAAAATTTATATCAGAATAAATGCCAGGCTGACATTATAAATATTATATTTTTACTGTTAAATTATAATTACTGCTTTTAAATGAAAGTATTATTTTTAAAGTATTAACTTTTATATGAAAAGAATATAGAATTTAACTTCAGGCATAATTTAAAATCCCGTATTTTGGAGAAAGCAAATGAGAAAAATAATCAGGATAATAAGCATAATTTTTTGCATGGCCGCGGTATTTTCAATTAGTGTTTTTTCACTTCCTGGCTGTAAAAAAGATGTCCCTAAGGAGCTTAATGTATATGTGTGGGAAGGATACTTGCCGGAATCTGCAGTGAAAATGTTTGAAGAAGAAACCGGTTTGAAACTGAACATCACTTTTGCAACAGATAATTCAATGATGCTTACCCTTCTCAAAGGTGGAGGATCTGCAGATATAATAATGCCTACCCAGAACCAGGTTAACAGATTCTATGCTGATGGACTGGCTCTCCCGCTTGATTTAAAAAAGATACCCAATTATGAAAAAGTCGCTGCTTCGTTTAAGGAGCAGCCCTGGGCAAAGTGGGATGGAAAAAATATGGGCTCAGGCGATACTTATGCAATACCATATGTCTTCGGGACAAGCGGTCTTGTCATAAATACGGAAAAATATACAGGCTCGCTTGACGGTATAGGCTGGGAAGTGCTTTTTGATTTTAGCCTCAAAGGAAGAGTAAGCTCAAAAAACGCTCCTGAATCATTAATGCTGTGCCTTGATGTGCTCGGTATACCGAGGGAGAATCTGATCACTGATACACAGAATACTCTTGAAGCAGCAAGGCCAAAGGTCCTCGAGCTTCGTGATAATCTGCTGAAATTCTATGATACAGGCGCTGAGATTCTTGACCTTCTTAAAAATGAAGAGGTCTGGGTCAGCCATATCTGGGACGGCGGTGGCAGGAAAATGGAAAAATTTGACCGGAAATTTATTTATCTGCTTCCTGAAACAGGAGGGCTTGGATGGACAGACACTTATATGATACCGGCAAATTCAAAAAACCCTGCAGGCGCACATATGTTTATTAATTTTATGCTGAAGCCCGAAGTCGCCGGGATGCTGACAGCAGAATCAGGCTACACCACAACTGTAAATGGGGCTCTTGATTTTGCCGGAGATGTCAATAAGGAGATTTATACTTTCTCTGAGGATGAACTGAAAAAACTTATATGGCAGCCAAATTTTACAGAAGATATAATTGAAGCCTATACTTCATTCTGGGAAGAAATATCAGCTATTAAATAATGCTTTGTTTATATCCTATACTATTCCCTGTGCAATCATGGCGTCTGCAACTTTTAAAAATCCTGCAATGTTTGCTCCAGCCATCAGGTTGCCTTCAAAGCCGTATTCTTTAGCTGCATTGCTTGATTTTTTATATATGTTAATCATTATTTCTTTTAACTTCGCCTCTACTTCATCAAATGACCAGAACATCCTCATTGAATTCTGCTGCATCTCTATTGCAGAAGTCGCTACACCTCCGGCGTTTGCAGCTTTTCCAGGTCCATAGAGAACTTTATTTTTAAGGAATACTTTAATTGCTCCAGGAGTACATGGCATATTGGCCCCTTCAGCAACTGCGATACAGCCGTTTTTTACAAGTGTTTGTGCTGCCTGTTCATCAAGCTCATTTTCAGTGGCGCATGGAAGTGCAATGTCGCATTTCAATTGCCATATTTCTCTGCAAGAACCATTAAATTCCGTGCCTTTTGAAGGAAAGGGGCATTCTTTGATACTTTTCCTTTCGATTTCTTTTCCAGCCTTGACCATTTCTATATTTATACCGTCCGGGTTATAAATATAGCCGCTCGAATCACTCATTGCTATTACAGTTCCTCCAGACTGTTGTATTTTTTGTGCTGCATGGATTGCTACATTTCCTGAGCCTGATATAACAACTTTTTTACCTTTTATATCAAGGTTTTTTGACTTAAGCATTTCTTCCAGAAAGTATACCAGCCCGTAACCCGTTGCCTCTTTGCGGACAAGGCTTCCGCCATATGTTATTCCTTTGCCTGTAAGCACACCTTCTGAAACATTTTTTATTCTTTTATACTGCCCATAAAGAAATCCTATTTCCCTTGCGCCAACACCTATATCTCCTGCCGGCACATCCAGGTCTCCGCCAATATGCCTTGAAAGCTCGGTCATAAAACTCTGGCAGAACCTCATTACTTCCGCATCTGATTTGCCTTTCGGGTCAAAGTCACTGCCTCCTTTTCCGCCGCCGATTGGGAGCCCTGTAAGAGAATTTTTTAACACCTGCTCAAAAGCAAGAAACTTCATTATTCCGATATATACTGACGGATGAAACCTCAGCCCTCCTTTATATGGACCTATCGTGCTGTTGAACTGTATCCTGAAACCCCTGTTAACATGAACTTTTCCGCTGTCATCAGTCCAGGAAACCCTGAATATTATCTGTCTTTCAGGCTCAATAAACCTTTCAAGTATTCCCAGCTCCTCATATCTCGGGTTTGCGTCCATTACCGGCTCAAGCGAGCCAAGTACTTCCTTTATAGACTGAATAAACTCAGGATCACAGGGATTTCTTTTTATGGCATGCTCCAGCGTTCTTTGACAGTAAGTCATCGCTTTCCTCTTTCTTTTTATTTTTTATCTTAAATTGATAATACATAGCCAGTTGCTTATACTTAAAATGTTAAGCGCTGCAAATAAAAAAGCCTCTACATGGTAAGAAAACCACATAGAGGCTGCATTGCCCTGCTGTGCTGCACTTCATTGTGCAAATATTATTTTATTTTTTACGCTTTAAACTTTTTTAAAAAATGATGTAAACTGCTTTTTAATAAAGGTATTATTATTTTATATTGGAAATAAAAAAAATCAAGTTTTATTGAAAAAAAAGTTATAATTTCGTATTGATGAAAAAGATAGTTGAAATTAATAATCTTGTAAAAAAGTACGGAAACGTGACTGCAGTTTCAAACGTCTCGCTTGCCATTGAGGAAGGAGAGTTTTTTTCTCTTCTCGGACCATCAGGCTGCGGTAAAACAACAATATTGCGGATAATAGGGGGTTTTATAAATCAGGACAGCGGCACTGTTTTTATTAATGGCTTAAACATGGATGGGATACCCCCTAATAAAAGAAGCACCAGCATGGTCTTTCAGAACCTTGCATTATTTCCTCACATGAATGTAGGAGAAAATATCATTTACGGTTTGAGAAAAAAGCGTACACCTGCTGAAATCATAAAAAATAAACTCGGCAATATGCTCTCTGTGGTAAATCTTCAAGGGTATGAAAAAAGAAGAATCAATGAGCTTTCCGGCGGGCAGCAGCAGAGAGTGGCGCTTGCAAGATCTTTAATCATTGAGCCGAAAATACTGTTGCTTGACGAACCTCTTGCATCTCTTGATAAGAAGTTAAGAGTGCTTATGCGGCTTGAGCTGAAGGAAATACAGAGAAAGACAGGGACAACTTTTCTTTATGTCACACATGATCAGAGCGAAGCCCTGACGATGTCTGATTCTATCGCAGTTATGAATGAAGGCAAAATAGTCCAGACAGGAGAGCCTGCCGGGATTTACAACAAACCCTGCAACAGGTTTGTGGCTGATTTTATTGGAGCCGGTAATTTTATAAAAATAAAGCATGCCGTAAAAGATGGCGACAGTCATATTGTAACTGCTGAAAGCGGCGGAAAAATAATCCTTGATTCATCTGCTGGCGGAGCAATCTCTGCAGGCGGTAATTTAATATTTTTCATCAGGTCTGAGAAAATCAAAGTCAGCAGGAGCAGCAGCTGCACAGCAGCAAACAAAACTGCAGCCGTAAATCAGTTCAGGGGTAGAGTAACTTCAGTTATATTTGAAGGCCCTGATACAAGATTAAAAATATTTTCCTTCTCTTTGGGCAATATCACTGCTGAGATCAAGAATGATGACCTCAAGTCAGGATTTATTGAAAATGACGAAGTGGTTTTCTGCTGGAACACTGCCGAAGGGATACTTTTAGCAGACCAGGTTTAGTCAGGGTCAATACCGCACAGCTCATGCACTGCTTTTTCTGTTTCTTCGGGTGAAGGGGTTTTGCCATGCCATTCACAGCGGTCTTCCATGAAAGATATCCCTTTACCTTTGACTGTTTTCGCTATAATGCATACCGGCATATCTTTAATTGCCAGGGCTGAAGAAACTGCAAAATCTATCTCATCAAAATCATGCCCATCTATTTCTATCACGTGCCAGCCAAATGATTTCCATTTATCTGTCAGCGGCGCTGTATTCATTATATCTTTAGTATATCCATCTATCTGCAGGTCGTTTTTATCAAGGATGGCAATAAGGTTTCCCAGTCTGTAGTGCGCCGCAGCCATAGCTGCTTCCCAGATCTGTCCTTCGTCACATTCCCCGTCACCAAGTATTGCAAAAATATTGCATGCAAGCCCGTCAAGCCTTGCGCCAAGCGCCATACCGACAGCACATGAGAGCCCCTGGCCAAGTGATCCTGAAGTCATATCAACGCCTGGCGTTTTATTCATATCAGGATGTCCCTGGAGTATGCTGCCATATTTTCTCAGCGTTTTAAGATGCGATTTATCAAAATACCCTTTCTCAGCAAGCGCCGCGTACAGCACCGGACAGACATGCCCTTTGGAAAGAACGACTCTGTCCCTGTCCTTCATTGAAGGGTTTGACGCATCAAGTTTTAACTTGCCGCTGAAATAAAGGTATGAAAAAATATCAGACATGGAAAGCGAGCCTCCGGGATGCCCGGAACCGGAAATACTAAGCATTTCAATAATATCTATCCTTATTTTCATTGCAGTATCCTGAAGCATATGTTTCTGGTTATTATCCATATTATCCTTCCTTGCCCTTTGGTCCTTATATAAAATATATTTTAATAATCAGATAATTTCAAATATTATATTTGGAAAATACAAAAAGGGGCAGGTATTGCTTAGTACCGGCCCCTTTTTATATCTAACTGGCAAAGGGATTAATAGCTTCTGAGAGCTGCTGCGGCTACTCCCCATACAGAGATTATTATAATCATTGATAATACCCATGGAAGTACAACACCAAGGATAATTCCTGTGATGTCAAATTTCTTCCCTGCTACACCTGCTTCGCCATTTTTAATTTTTACAAGGTCAATAATTCCCATTATTATTGCTGCAAGCCCTACAGCCCATCCAGCAAAAGGAATTATAGCGCAAATTCCGCAAGCCAGAGAACCTTTCGCCAATCCACTTGGTGCACTCTTTACATCCTGCATGGAACCCCTTTCTTCAAATTAATTTTTAATGTTTATATTGTACTTATTTATAAAGTTTTAAGCAACCATAAAATATTCAAAAAATAAAATATTTTTTATAAATCTGCCATAATCCGGCTGCTGTTTATATCAGTAAATCCGTTTACTTTTAAAAGTCTGCCACATTGCAAATATAAGTATACCCATAACAACTATAGATGTGACTAGTATTGGCAGAAAATTTTTATCTGTACCAGTGGGCTTTATTTCGTTAAGGATGACCTGATTGCCGGTACCACTATCGGCAATTAATTTCCCATCCGGACCAGGGCCTTGAGAGTAGCCTGAGCGATCCGGCTGATCTGCAAAAATCGGACCGGAGAAAGCAAACAATGCCATGCCGGTAAAAAAAACAGATATAATCATGCATGCTAATTTTAAAGCTTTTTTCCTGCCTTTAAATGACATAAAAATTTAGAGCTCCAAAATATGATAGATTACTATATTAATTAATATAATGTAATATATAAATAAATATTATATTAATTATTATATATTTGTCAACATATCTAATAATTTTTATTTGTATACATAAAAAAATATAAATAATTAATTTTTTAACAAAAAATATTGAAGTCATAAGTTATAAAGTGTAAATTTAAATTATGCTTTACAGGTATCAGAAAGAAAAAGAAATTAAATTTAAAATTATCAGCAATTCCGGTTATTTTACTGAAAATGGACAGGGCCGACTTGAAGATAGGGGTTTTGTATTAAAGTACGAATCACCGGTAAAGACAGGTATCAGTGAAAATGACAGCGTGCATGCAGAATTTTTTATCCCGGAAAATATTTATTCCAGTGAAATTAAAGGAAAAAATAAATTTTATGCCTGCCGGAAAGGCACTGGCAACCAGAAAGTTATAATCCTGCTTCATGGATTTAACAGCAAACAGGACCAGCTCGGCAATTTTTACTATTTTATAAAAAAAGCCCTCCGCAATGATTGCGCTGTTCTTTTCCTGAATCTGCCATATCATCTTAACAGAACACCTGCAGGCGAGCAGAGCGGACAGAGACTTATAAACAGCAGGGATTCTGAACTGCTGGAATTTTTCGACCAGTCAGTGAAAGATATACAGAAAGCCATGGCAATACTCAGTAATATATTCGAGCCTGCAAACTGCTTAAAATTTTATATTTGCGGGCTGAGCCTTGGAGGAATGGTTGCTGCAATCACTGCTGCCTGGGAGCCGTCTCTCGAGAAAAGTGTGCTCCTCGAATGCGGGGGGAACTGGGATGATATTTACTGGAAAAGCCTTATCAGGATTATCTTAAGAGGTACTTTCATAGATAAAACCAAAATCAGGAGAAAAGAAGCTGCTGAATTTTATGCCGCACATCCTGCTTTTATTAAGGAATTTAAAAAAGTAAACCCTCCCCTGATAGATGCTGGGCTTGAGTCGTACCCGTCTCTTTCAGCATATCGGCAAAAAACAATGTTTTTATCTGATCCGCTGACATTTGCCCATAGGGTGAAAACAGAAAAAGTACTGATGATAAATGCAAAATTTGATATTCTTTTCTGCCGGGCTTCAACAGAAAAACTGTGGGCCGGGCTTGGAAAGCCTGAGATAAAATGGCTCAATGACTTTCACGGGACCAGGGTGCTTGCTAACAATTCAGTAATTAAAAAGATTTTTGACTTCATGGATAAATAACAGCCGAAAGACAAATTTATCTTTCAAATGAATAACTATCCACTTTAGCGACTATGACTGAGTCAATTGCCCTGTCCCTTGTTTCATCCGTCTGCCTTGCTGAGCTTCCGCTAACAACCAGGACTTTCTCACCTGCACCCACTCCGACTACATCAACAGCTACTAAAAAAGAATCGAGTAAATTACCATCCAGGTCTATTGACCTTACAATAAGGAGCTTCTTGCCTGTAAGGTTTTTTTCTTTCTGTGTTGAAACCACTGAGCCGATTACCTGGCCTAAAATCATTTTAGATACTCCTTGCAGTTATTTATCAAATTTATGGACATTTACACTTTCAATAATTGAGACTATTGTGGCATCTGAAGGGACGTCATTGCTGTCAAAAGGCCAGGTTGCCTCCATCCCGTCTTCATAACCCACATAATCACCAATGCCTGCATCTGTCGTGTCAACAGCAACCATTGGCATGCCTGTGTTTTTGCCCGTACTCAGGTTTACTGGCTGGATTATCTGGAGTTTTTTACCAGTCAGACCCTTATATTTTATTGTTGAAACAACATTTCCTATTACTTTTGCGTAATACATGACATTATTATACTAATATTGGGGCTCACTTAAAAGGGAGAGCCCCGGGTATCATATTTTATCTGCTTGAACGGCTGCTTCAATTACTTAATGCCTGAAAGCGATTTTGCAGCTTTAAGAGTATTTGAGAGCAGCATTGCAATCGTCATTGGGCCAACACCGCCAGGCACGGGTGTTATCATACTTGCCCTGGGTTCAACTTTAAGGAAATCCACATCCCCT
>MWAX01000117.1 GCA_002068775.1 Actinobacteria bacterium ADurb.Bin346
TTTGGATTTGCTAATTCCTTTTCTAAAGCAATAGTTTTCTTAGCCGAATTTTGAATCTTATTATCTATAGAGAATGATTTTGTAGCTACGGCTATATTTCCTGCAAAGAAAGCCGCAAGTCCTCCAATTGAAAGGAATGGCCCAAAGGGTATGTATTGCTTCAGGGTTTTCTTTTTAATCAGTATAAAGATTATACCTGCTATTGAACCTGCAATGAAACCAAAAAAAATACCCGCAATTACACCCTTGACAAGAAAGGCTCCGAGCATCATTGCAAGCTTAACGTCACCCATTCCCATGCCTTTTGGATATATAAGGTGTATTATAAGCATGAACAGGAAAGCTCCGGCACAAAAAGCAAGCGGCATCCACCATTTAACCGGGTCAGCAGCAATACTGAAAACAAGTCCTGCAAGAGTCAGGGGAAAAACAACTGCATTGGGTATTATCATGAATTCCCAGTCAATAAATGATATGACTATAAGTGAGCTTGTAAAAACTATGCTCTTTGCAGTATTCAAAGATAATGATGACACCAGATAGGACAGCAAAAACATCAGCCCGGTTATTAATTCAATAATTATGTTTTTAACCGGGATTTTTTCACCGCATTTTCTGCATTTGTAAATACCCGAAATGCAGGACAATATTGGCAGACTGTTTAAAAAACTTTTCTTCTCGCGGCAGGAAAAGCATATTGAATAAGGCCCGAAAATTTTTATTTTTCTTGGGATTTTATATATTAATACATTGAGAAAGCTCCCGGTCAGCAACCCTGCAGTAAAAAATCCGGCTGAAATAAAGATAGGGGTTAAATCCATGATTTTATTATTTTATTTTTTGTTTTCTTTATTAAACTTTCTTCAGGCATGACATCAAACCATATCCTGAAAGAACAGGCTGCCTGGTTTATCAGCATTTCTATACCTTTAATAATTTTGTCTGAACCATCACTTTCGGCTTTTTTTATAAGTGGAGTATTTAAAGGCTCATAAACCATATCAAATACGGTCATTTTTTTTAAATTCCAGTCTTTTGGAACGGGAAGCAGATCACTTTCAACACCATTTATTTTCATACCTGCAGGGCTGCAGTTAATCAGCAGGTCTATTGTCTTATAAAAGTTTTTTTCAATATTATTTATATCCTTTATAACATTTATTTTCCCGTGCTTTTTAAAAATATTTAAAAGCATCTCAGATTTATTTATATCAATATCAAACAGATAAATGGTTTCTACGGGTTTATTAATAATTGAATATATTGCACTTCTGGCAGCACCGCCCGCTCCGATTATCATGCATTTCTTTCCTTCCCATGAGAGCCCGGAGTCTTCAAGTGATTTAATAACGCCATCACCGTCAGTGCTGAATCCGATTGAAGATCTGTCCTTTTCCAGAAATTTGACTGTATTCACTGCTTTAAATATGGATGCCGGCCCTTCGGTTTTATCCAGCAGTTTGCAAATCATTTCCTTAAAAGGCATAGTTATATTAAGCCCGATAAAACCAAGATCCCTTGCTCCAAAAAAAGCCGGTTTGAGTGATTCAACTTCAGGTTCAAATGCAAGGTATACACAATCGATTCCATAGTGATTTATAAAAGAATTTTGTATGAGCGGCGAAAAACTGTGCCTTGATGGATTTCCAAAAAGTCCAAGTATTTTTGTTCCTGAATTTATTTCCATTTATTTTAACCTGTTAATATTCGATTTTAAATCCTGTGTAAGCAGCAGGCTCTTTTATTTCATTGATAATAAACCTGGTCACATGTGCGAATGCGGGTCCCTTTTTTGCATATGCAATAAAAATTTCCATCATATCCTGTTGTCCCTGACATACTATTTCAACATTATTATCAGCGATATTTCTGACATAACCGGCAATCTCATATTTTTCCGCCTTTTCCTGTATAAAATACCTGTAGCCAACACCCTGAACTCTACCGGACAGTAAAATTCTATAAGTTTTAATGTCAATTCCATTCATTTTAACTTAATATTTAAAAATTATCAGGATAATATGGAATATATACAGATTTAATTCAGTTAAAAATTATTTTCCTAAAGCTTTGTTTTTACAAGAGACATTTTATCAATTTTACCTAACCCGCAGATTATAAACTCTTCATTGGTATTGCAGACTTCGACAAATTGCCTGCTGCGCGCATTTACCATTTTTTCAAGTTTAAATTTTACAGGATCTTTTCCAGGCTGCAAAATATCAAGTATATCATTTACTCTGACCTGGTTTCTCGCAAGAATTACCGGCCCATTATATTCTTCTGAAAATCCCTTCACTGAGCCGGAAAACCTGTATTTCTTTATATAGCCTACATTATCATTATCTGCAAGCTCAGGGCTTTTTCTGCTGCCGCTGAACATAAAACCGGAAGTAAAAGTCCTGTGGGTGGTTTTATCCAGCTCTTTTAAAAGTGCTGACTTTTTTTGCCGGTTAAACTCGCCATTTTTTATCAGATCGAGCGCCGCTCTGTAAACCCAGGTAACAGTGCTTACATAGTTTTCTGATTTCATCCTGCCTTCTATTTTAATGCTGTCCGCACCGGTGTTAACCACCATGTCAAGCTTATCAATAAGGCACAGGTCCCGTGAATTATAAATATATGTTCCTCTTTTATCCTGGTCAACAGGAAAGAAGGTGTTTGGCCTTTTTTCTTCCATTAAATAATACTTCCATCTGCATGTATGCGAGCATTCTCCTTTATTTGCATCTCTTCCTGAAAGATACTTAGATAACATGCATCTTCCTGAATAAGAAATGCATAGTGCGCCATGCACAAATACTTCTATCTCTATATTTGATTTTTTACATATTTGAGCAACTTCTTTAAGAGAAAGCTCTCTTGCTACATTTACTCTTGAAGCTCCCAGAGCACCCCAGAAATTTACTGTTTCATGATTTGATACACTTGCCTGTGTGCTTATGTGTATACGCATATCCGGAATAATTTCCTTAATAATCTGCATTATCCCGGGATCCGATATTATGACTGCATCAAATTCAATATTTTTTATTTCATCAATATAAGCTTTAAAATCTTCAAGCTCATTCTCGCTTATAATCGCGTTAAGAGTCAGATAAAACTTCTTCTTTATTGAATGCGCGTAATCTGCTGCGGCCTGTAATTCCTTTATTGTAAAATTATCTCCCAAAGTCCTGAGATTAAACCTTGAGCCGCCGGCATAGACTGCATCAGCGCCATATTCCAGCGCATATTGAAGTATTTTTAAATTTCCTGCCGGAACACAAAGTTCAGGGATCTTTTTTGAATATCGATATTGCAATACCATCACCTGTGTTAATGAAATCGGTGCTGTAATGGTCATTTCCCAGGATAAATTTTATATAATTTCTGAGCCCGTTTACACTGTTTTTATCATGTTTGCCAATATTATTGTTCAATACTTTGTTTGAGTAAAAAATGTTATCAGCTATTATAATGCAGCCGTCTGAAAGTTTGCCCTCTACTGCTTTGATATAGTCAGGGTACTGAAATTTTGCAGCATCTATAAAGACCATGTCGAAATATCCGCTCAGTCCCGGTATGACTTTCAAAGCATTTCCGGGAATGAATTCAAGTGTAATATTTGCAGGGATTTCATTATTTGATTTATCTGAAAATAAGCCGGTTATAAAATCTCTTGCATGAGACAATCTCTCCCTGTTTAAATCTATTCCTGTGTAACATAATATTATATCAGACATGTGATCTCTGCCTGCGTCAGTACCCCTATCCATAAAAAGAAAAAAATGTTTTGTAAGAAAATATGTCGAATAGCCATTGCCGCATCCGATTTCAAGTATGTTTACCGGTTTTGCAATAAAACATACAGACTCCAGTATCGATGCCGTTTCTCTGCTTATGACTGGTATTTTTCCGGCAGTGGACTGCTGCTGGAGTTTTCCTATTTTTTCTGCATCTGCAAGAAATTCTTTTATCCGATGCATTGATTTAAAGCCATGTTCCTGTTCTGAAAGCATTTTTTCTTTAATTACTGATTTGTTGCATTTACATGTTCTTCAAATGTATTGGAAAACTTATGCTCATGAGTTTTTTCATCTATTACAACATAATACAAATACTGCACATCTGCAGGTTCAAGAGCAGCTTTTATTGCAGCAAGCCCGGGATTACAGATGGGTGTGGGCGGCAGTCCGGTAAATTTATATGTATTATAAGGCGAATCGATTTCAAGGTCATCATATGTCACTATACCATCCCATTTGTTCAAAGCATATCTGATTGCCGCATCTATTTGCAATGGCATATCAATTTTAAGCCTATTATAAATAACTGCTGCTATAAGCGGCCTCTCTACAGGAATATAAGCCTCCCGTTCAATCAGTGAAGAAATCTTTAAGATATCATAATGATCAAAGCCTTTTTCATCCGCAAAAGACCAGTCCAGGGAATTTGTCTCGATCTGATATTGCGCAAGCATCATTTCCAGAATGTTTCTGGCGTCATATTCAAGGGTCACATCATATGTTTTTGGAAAAAGGAAACCCTCAAGACTATCCTTATCCCTGATAAAATCATACCCGGACAGATTATTTATATTAAATGCTTCTTCCAGCTCCCTTTCTTCAATAAAAGGAATTGCTGAAAGTATCCTCTGTTTTATCTGGTTTAATGTAAATCCTTCAGGAATCATCAGTTTATAAATGATCTGCTTTTCACCTGCCGTGATTATTTCAAGTACATCTTCATACCCGGAGCCTGTCAGCAGTTTGTAAGAGCCGGGCAGCAGATTCTTCTCTTTTCCCTGCTGCTGCACATAAAGCCTGAAAGTGAAGGCATTGTCAACAACACCTTTCTTCTCAAGCAAGTTTGCAATTTGAGTAAGATTAGAGCCTTCAGTTATTTCAACAATAACTTCTGTCCCTTTCTCTACAGTTGTCCGGACAGGATTTTCATTTGTTACAGCACCGCAGGACAGCAAAGTAGAAGTTAGGGCAGCAAATATTAATATAATTGCCTGAATGTACACTATCTTTATCAGTTTATTTTTCTTTTTCATTTTTATGTCTTTTATAAAGTCATTATATTCAAATACCGGATTTCATTATTTTTTGCATACTGATTTTTATCTTCACCGGCAATTTTCTTTAAGTTTATTTGTCTCAAGATAATCCATTAAAATTAATGCTGAAGAAATTTTATCAATATGACCTGAAGACCGGTTTTTAATTTTTTTACTCTTTTTTATATTGATTGCTGAAACATTGCCGGATATTTTCGATGTGAGCCTTTCATCTATTTTTATGACCGGAAGCCCCAGCGGGATCAGCACTTCATCTATGAATTTTAAAACTTTTTCTGCCTGGTTGCCATATTCGCCTTTAAGATTTAACGGGATCCCTATCACAATTTTAATGATGTTCTTTTCTTTTATTAATTCCTGTAATTTATTTTTTAGCAACTCATCATTGATAAGAACTTTAAAAGGGATCGCAATCCTGTTTGTCCTGTCTGTTAATGCCAGCCCTATTCTTTTTTCTCCATAATCGATGCCCAGTATTCTTCCCATTTCAATATTAATTTATATGTTTTGCAATGATGCGAAGACTGGTTGAAGCAATATTATTAAAGGTTATCAATTGCTGATATCTTCTCGCGCGCCAGCTTTACCGAAAGTTGTACTGCATTTGACATTGCAGAAATGTCTGAGCCGCCGACCTGTGCAAATTCAGGTTTTCCTCCGCCTCCGCCTTTCAGTATTTTACCTGCCTCACGTGCGATAAGTGAACAATCAAACCCTTTTTTAACAAGTTCTTTTGATGCCTGAAAAAGTATGAAAGGTTTTCCATTTATATTATTTGAGAATATTAACAGCAGCTTCTTTCCACTATACTGGTTAATGATCTCATCGCCAATTAAACCCATGTTTTTTGCATCAATCTCATTTCTCAGTTCAGATGAGTTAAAATCAAATTCTATAATAATGCTGCCATTTTTTGAAATATTATTCAGATTTTTTTCGATTATTTCTTTTTTTATTAATGAAATCTGAGTCTTTAAATATTTATCGGTAATTATTTTATAACTGTCTTTTAAAAACTCGACTTTTGTTTTCAAATTACGGGAATCAGTGCCCAGTATTTCATTCAGCTCTTCAATTAGTCTGTATGCATCATTTAAATAATCATATGCGGCAAGACCTGTCACTGCTTCTATCCTCCTGATATTTGAACCTATTCCTGTATCAGAAATGATTTTCAGCAGCCCTATTTCACCAGTCCTTTTTACATGTGTGCCTCCGCAAAGCTCCCTGCTGTAGTCATTTATTTCAACGACTCTTACAAATTTTCCATATTTTTCTTCAAATAAAGATATTGCGCCTATTTCAGCTGCATATTCCCTCGTAGTTTCAAAAATCTTTACTGCATCATTTTTCTGTATTTTTTCATTTACAAGTTTTTCTATTTTCAATATTTCTTCCTGTGAAGGTATTTTATTTAAATTATAATCAAACCTGAAACGGTCATTTTCTGCTGATGAGCCGGCCTGGGCAACTTCTTTACCAAAAAGTGTTCTTAAAGCCCAGTGTAAAATATGAGTAGACGTGTGATTTTTACTTATATTTTTCCTGTATAAAACATCTGTTCCAGACTCGGCTCTCTGTTTTCTGGTAAGAATGCCGTCTTTAACTCTTCCCCTGTGTACAGTCAAGCCTTCAACCGGTATTTGAGTGTCTTCAACTATAAAAACTCCGGAAGCAGTTTTTATAATACCCATGTCTCCAGCCTGGCCACCTTTTTCACCATAAAAAGGCGTCTTATCAAGTATTATTTCGCCATACATGCCTTCATGAAGTGAGTCAGTTTCTGAAAATTTGCCGTTTTCATCTTCTTTTAACAATGCCAGTATCTCCGAAGAAGAATCCGACTCCCTGTAGCCTGTAAATTCAATTTCTCCGCAGGCTGCGATATTTTTATATATATCAAGATTTTCTTCAATTTTTTTATCAAAAACTGTCTTTGATTTTGACTTCTCTGAATGAATTTTTACAAAATTGTTAAAACTGTCATTATCAAGCTCAAGATTATTTTCTTTCAATATTTCCATTGTCAGCTCAACCGGAAACCCAAAAGTATCATAAAGTTTAAACGCAGATTCCGGATCGATGTATTTCCTGCCTGACGATAAGAGCTCTTCAATTTTTTGTGCAAGCATTTTCGTCCCGTCTTTTAATGTCCGGGAGAACTTTCTTTCTTCCTTATTTATTAAATCTAATATTTTTTCCCTGTTTTCTATAAGTTCAGGATAATGTCTGCCAAAGGCTTCTATAACAGTTTTTGCGATTTCTTCAAGAAAAAAATCATTTATATCTATAAGCTTACCAAACCTGACTGCACGCCTTATTATTCTTCTTAGAATATATCCTCTGGATTCATTTGAAGGGATAACTCCATCTGATATTAAAAAACATATGGCTCTGCTGTGATCAGCTGCAATTTTTATGCACCTGTTTGTTTCATTGTTATATCCTTCATCTCTTATTGAGAGAAGTTTTTTACCGGAAAGCTCTTCTATTTTTGAAATAATTAAAGAAAAGTGTTTTGTTCTGAAAACAGAGGGGTCATTTCCAAGTACTGCTTCTATCCTCTCCAGCCCCATGCCGGTATCGATATTTTTGTTTGGGAGCTCTTCATAATTTTTGCCATTATAGTTATATTGAGTAAAAACAAGATTCCAGATTTCAAGGAACCTGCCGCAATCACATACAGGTGAGCATCCTTTATTTCTGCAGCCGTGCTCCGCTCCGAAATCATAATATATTTCAGTGCACGGACCGCATGGACCGGTATCTCCTGCTGGACCCCAGAAGTTCTCACTTTTTCCAAATCTGTAAATACGGGCTTCCGGAATTCCGTGACTTTGCCATAGCTCCATTGATTCGATGTCTTCAGGAATTGAGTCATCCCCCGAAAATACGCCAACAGAAAGTTTATCCACTGATATTTTTAGAATAAGTGTTAAAAACTCAATTGTAAATTTAATGGCTTCTTTTTTGAAATAATCTGCAAATGCAAAATTGCCAAGCATTTCAAAGAATGTAAGGTGCCTGTCAGTATAGCCCACGCTATCAATATCACTTGTCCTGAAACACTTTTGAACAGTTGTTATTCTTTTGTAAGGCGGTTTTTTTATTCCCAGATAGTAAGGCTTAAATTGCTGCATTCCCGCTGTTGTAAGAAGCACGCTCGGATCATCTGATGGAACAAGGCTTGAAGAAGGCATGACCATATGGTCATTTTTTTTAAAATAATCCAAAAAAATTTTTCTTATATCCATTTTAAAAAATCATTTCAATCATAAAAGAATGATACCCCATTTTTTCGTAACTATTTGAAGTGTTTCTATGCCCGGTCCTCAAAATCTGGGCTGCTCTCCTATTTGCTTTATAAGTCCCGCAACAGGGCGGGCATGTATGCCACAAATTAAGTTTGAGCCTGTAAAGTAATTTTGTTGGCACAAAATTAACTTTAGTTACGATAAAAACAGAGTATCAAAATTAATATATCACAATCATTGTCTTAATTCAATTTGGCGAAAATATTACGAAAATATGGCGAAAATATGTATTATATAAAGTAAATCTTGCAGTTATTGCCCTGTAAAAATTAAGATCTCTTCAACCGATAGGCCTGCTTCATTGCGTTTTCAGCTTTTGACTTTTTTATCATGGATATTTTTTATTCCCGAAAGTTTGATGAAAACTTCCTGGAGCTGCAGTTCTGTTACAGGAGAAGGAGACTCGGTCATCATGCAATATGCTGACTGAGTCTTCGGAAAAGCAATGACTTCCCTTATACTTTCAAGTCCTGCCATAAGCATTATAAGTCTGTCCATCCCCAGCGCTATGCCGCCATGCGGAGGTGCCCCGTGTTCAAGAGAGCGTAAGAAAAATCCAAAATTTTCTTCTATGCGCTTATCATCAAAGCCCAGTATTTTGAATATCCGCCTCTGTACTTCTATGTCATTGATCCTGATTGAGCCTCCTCCTATCTCTGCTCCATTAAGGACTATGTCGTAAGCAAGTGAATTTACCTTAAGAGTGTCTTTTTCAAGAAATTCAAGCGTGTCTGCTGACGGGCTTGTAAAAGGATGGTGTACCGGTGAAAAATGCTTTTCTTGTTCATCCCATTCAAACAGAGGAAAATCTACCACCCATGCAAAAATAAACCCTTCTTCATCAATAAGGTTAAGCTTTTTTCCAAGATATGATCTTATGGCACCCAGAGAATAGCATGCTTTGTAAAAATCGTCAGCAACAATAAGCAGGAGGTCATTTTCTTTAAGACTAAAAATATCTTTTAGCTTTTCCTTTTCATCGGGTAATAAAAATTTTGCAACAGGTGAATTAAACTGGTTATTATTTTCAACTTTTATCCAGATAAGCCCGCCTGCCCCATATTTTTTAGCCATATCAACAAAATTATCCATATCTTTCCTGGTAAAATCTCCAGCATCTTCTATCTTTAAACATTTTATGCAATGACCCTTATTGATCACATTAATAAATATATTAAACTGGCTGCGTGAGAATATTTCAGTTATATCATGAATTTCAAGACCAAACCTCAGGTCAGGCTTGTCACTGCCAAATTTTTCCATGCTTTTTTTCCATGATAATCTTTGAAATGGTGTATTAAGATTTAAATCCAATGCTTTTTTAAAAAGTTTTTGGAGCAATCCTTCAATTAATGATATAACATCATCCATCCCGACAAAAGACATCTCCAGGTCTATCTGGGTGAATTCAGGCTGCCTGTCTGCTCTCAGGTCTTCATCTCTGAAGCATCTTGCTATCTGATAAATCCTATCAAAGCCTGAAAACATAAGTATTTGCTTGAAAAGCTGCGGAGATTGCGGCAGAGCATAAAAATTACCGGGATTCAATCTTGATGGTACAAGAAAATCTCTCGCACCTTCAGGCGTGCTTTTTGCAAGAATAGGTGTCTCCACTTCAATAAAGCCATTTTCATTTAAATAATTTCTTGTAAGAGTTGTTACTTCATGGCGCAGCCTTATATTGCTCTGCATCTCAGCAGTGCGCAGGTCTATATACCTGTACTTTAATCTGGCCATTTCATCTACCCTGTCCCTGCTGTCAAGCATAAAAGGCGGGGTCTTTGACTGGCTGAGCACTGATATTTTGTCTGCCTTTATTTCTATTTCACCAGTCGGGAGATCCCTGTTAATTGTCTCCGGAGTTCTTGCAGATACTTTTCCTTCAACAGCTACTATGTACTCTGTCCTTATATCCTTTGCAATGTTATAAACTGCCTCATTAATATTTGAATCTGTTACTACCTGGATTATTCCTGAAAAATCTCTGAGGTCTATAAAAATGAGTTTTCCATGGTCCCTTCTCCTGTTTACCCATCCGCAGACTTTAATGTCTGTTCCCACTGAGTCATTTCTTAGCTCTCCACAGAGTACTGTTCTTAACCCGGTTTTAAACCTGGTAAAATCAATATTTTTTATATATTCATATTTATCGTTCATTTATAAGCTGCTCCTGAAAACTGCTGATATATTTTTACTGCTGTCATTGATATTTAACTTGAATTGAGTATGTTTTTCCAGATTTTTTACATTAAAAACCCCAGTTTTGATTTCATCATCACCTATTGCAATAAAGTGTGAAAAACCATCCCTGACAGCTGTTTTTATTTGGCTTGAAAGTGGCCTTACCTTATAAGAAATGTCACATGGTATATTATTTTCACGCAACAACTTTGTGACTTTCAGGCCTGTGTCATAAAATTTGTCTGATAAAAGCGCTATATATGCCGCACTTTTTAATTCTTTTGTCAAATATTTTATGTTCAGCTGCCGCATCAGAAGAATGGTCCTGTCAATGCCAATCGCAAAACCAATGGAAGGCATGGGCGGACCTCCGAATTGCGCAATAAGATTGTCATACCTTCCGCCTCCGCCAAGCGCATTCTGCACGCTTTCGAGATCGTCTGATATTATTTCAAATATGGTTCCTGTATAATAATCAAAACCTCTTACAAGCTCTTCTTTTATGAAATAATTAATTCCCATCTTTTCCAGGTAATGGCATACTTTTAATATATGCTCCCTGCAGTCGGCACATATATGCTGGTATATTTTTGGTGAGCCTTCGATAATCTTTTTACACTGCTCAACTTTACAGTCAAAGATTCGAAGCGGATTTGTATCATATCTTACTTTGCAGTCTGGACAAAAAGATTCAACTTCCGGTTTAATGTATGATTTAAAGACCCTGATATAGTCTCTCCTGCACTTTTCACAGCCCACGCTGTTTATCATCAACTTTAAATTTCTGAATCCTATCCTGTCAAATATTGAGTTGAGAATCCAGATTACTTCCGCGTCAATAAAAGGCTCTGCAACTCCTGCAGCTTCAACACCCAACTGTGAGAATTCACGCATCCTGCCCTTCTGCGGCCTCTCATATCGGAACATATTGCCTATGTAAAAAAGTTTTACCGGTATCTTCTCAGAATACATTTTATGTTCAATAATCGCTCTTACTACAGAAGCGGTACCTTCCGGCCTCAGTGTCAGTGAGCGGCCTTTTTTATCAGTAAAAGTGTACATTTCCTTTTTGACAATATCAGTGCTTTTACCGATACCCCTGTCAAATACTTCTGTATGTTCAAATGCTGGAGTTATGATCTCTGAATAATTGAACAGCCTGAAAAGGTCCTTTGCAGAATTTATTATAAAATCTCTATATTTTATATCTTCACCAAATACATCATTTGTGCCCCTCGGAGAGCTCAGAACCATTGTCCACCACCTTTTAGAAACTCATTGCTCATATAGAAATTATTATTTATTTCATTTTCAAGCGTGGTTGTTGCGCCATGACCGGGGTTTATAATAAAGTTTTTATCAAGAGATTTGACCGCTGCAAGGGATTTAACGAGTAAAGACTGATCTCCGCCCGGAAGATCTGTCCTCCCCGCGCCTCCCCTGAAAAGAAGGTCTCCTGTAAAAAGATTATCGCCAGCTTCAATTGATATGCTGCCGGGGGTGTGTCCCGGTGTTTTGTGTATGATTATTCCCATCTTGTTTAAATTTCTTTCCACATTTTTATCTATTAATGTGTAAGTTTTCAATAATAATGTATTTGACCCTAAAAGAGAAGACATGTTTTTTTCAGGATCTTTCAGTAAAGGCTCTTCATCTTCATTAATATAAAAAGGTATCTCGTAGTAATCCTGCAGTTCCGGAACTGCGGCTATATGGTCGTAATGCCCATGGGAATTAAGTATAAATTCAGGGTAAATTTTTTCACTTGTCAAATATTCTTTTATAGAGTTAAAATCTGCTCCCGGGTCTATAATAAAACAGAAATCCTCATCTCCTGCCTGAAGAGTCACCACATAACAGTTAACGCTGTAAAAACCAAGGATCAGTTTTTTTACTTTCAAGATTCCTTCTTTCCGGGCAGAACTCTGTATACATCATAAACTGAATTAATCTGCCTCAAATTATTGATTATATCTTTTAATATGTATTTATTGCTTATTTCTATTATGAACCTGAACTTGACATTGCCTGCTCTGTTTGACCGCAGAGTGCTTGCATTTATTATATTAAGGTCATATTCGCTTATGACATTGGTTATATCTCTTAAAAGCTTGGTCCTGTCTATTGCTTCAATCTGTATTTCAGCATTGAACTTATATGCCGCATAGCTGTCCCAGTTAACTTCTATGAATCTTGGCTCATCATTTTGTTTCAGCATAATAACATTATTGCAGTCATCACGATGCACAGAAATACCTTTACCTCTTGTAATATATCCCACTATTTTATCTCCGGGCACGGGATTGCAGCATTTGGCAATTGTAACAAGAACATTATCCATCCCTTTTACTATTACTCCGCTGCTTGTTTTTTTTGGGGTTACAGGCCGTGATGCAATATCTTCGATCGTCATATCTTTTTCAGGTTCAGATTCCTGATTCAGTTTTTTAAGTATCCTGGTAAAAACCTGGTGCACAGATATTTTATGGGAGCCTATGTTTCTTAAAAGCATATCCATATTTTCATAGTTCAGTTCTGATGCGACTCCGTCAAAAATACGTGAAGGAATATCTTTGAAAGAAAGGCTGTTTTTTCTTAAAGTCTTCAACATAAGTTCCCGTCCGGCATTATATGACTCCTGCCTTTCTTCCTTTGAAAACCATTGTTTAATCTTATTGCGTGCAGTGGATGTTTTTATAATCGATAACCAGTCCCTGCTGGGGCCTTTTGGTGTTTTTGAAGTTATGATTTCAACAATATTTCCATTTTCAAGCTGGCTCTCAATTGGAACCATCACTCCATCCACTTTTGCGCCTATGCAATTATGGCCTATGTCAGTATGTATCGAATACGCAAAATCTATGGGCGTTGCGCCTCTGGGAAGGTTAATGACTTTACCTTTTGGCGTAAAAACAAATATCTCTTCTTCAAACAGATCCAGTTTCAGGGATTCGAGGTAATCATGAGGGTCTTTCAGCTCTTTTTGCCAGTCAAGCAGCTGCCGTATCCAGGAAATCCTTTTATCGAATTCAGTTGGCGCCAGTATCCCCTCTTTATATTTATAATGAGCGGCAATGCCATATTCAGCAAATTTATGCATTTCAAAAGTCCTGATCTGTATTTCAAGGGGATCTCCAAGCTGGCTTATAATAGTGGTATGGAGGGACTGGTACATGTTGAATTTCGGGTTTGCAATATAGTCCTTGAATCTTCCTGGAACAGGTTTCCATATTGCATGTATGATTCCCAGCGCAGCGTAACAGCTTTTTATATCTTCTACTATGACTCTCATCGCAATAAGGTCAAATATCTCATCTATGTCCCTGTTTTGCCGGGATATTTTATTATATATGCTGTAATAACTTTTAATCCTCCCGCTTATATCTGCCGGGATATTCACTTCTTTTAATTTTCCGGAAACAATTTTTATAGATTCATCAACCTGCGATTGCCTGAGCTTTATTTTTTCTTTAACCATTTCTTTTATTTTTGTATATTGTTTCGGATACAGGGCCTCAAAACTCAGGTCCTCAAGTTCGGATTTAATCTGATAAATACCAAGCCTGTGCGCAATTGGAGCATACACTTCAAGGGTTTCAATAGCCTTAAGTATTCTTTTCTCTTTGTTTAAAGGCGACAAAGTCCTCATATTGTGCAGGCGATCAGCAAGCTTAACCACTATTATGCGGACATCTTCAGACATGGCTATTATCATTTTCCTCAAATTTTCAACCTGTTTTTCTTCTCTGCTTGAAAAAACTATCCTGTCAAGTTTTGTGACTCCGTTTATAATATTTGCAATTT
>MWAX01000118.1 GCA_002068775.1 Actinobacteria bacterium ADurb.Bin346
TGTTTGAAAATAAAATTAAAATCATTATAATATATTACGCACAACTGGCATGAAACCGCCATTTAAGGTTTCTCATTGCGGGGTGGAGCAGTCTGGTAGCTCGTCGGGCTCATAACCCGAAGGTCATAGGTTCAAATCCTATCCCCGCTACCAATCTAATATATATAAGGCTTTTAATCCTCAGTTGCTGAATTTCTGTAAACAAAAATAATTATTTTTATTAAAATGTTTTATACTTTGTCCTGTGAGGTAAAATCATTGTCAGTATCATTTGCGCCATTGAAATGAAAAGAACAAAAAAAATAAAAACAATTTTGTTTGCAGCAGTGATATCCGGGTTGCTCTTTTATTTTATATTGAATCTGTCAGGATGCGAGCAGGCCATAAACCTGAAAGATAAAGTAATAAGCAGGCTCGGCAGTGAAGATGCCCAGGAAGAGGCTGTTGCAACTGTAAAAGGTTTTTTTGATTCGCTTGTAAATGATGAGCCTGAAGAAGCTTTTAAGTATGTGTATGTTCCGCAGACACAGGGCTTGCAGCAGGACGGGAAAAAAATAGAAGATTTTAAAAAAGAATTAATCGGTGTGACAAAGATAATTTCTTATAAAATAAACTGGGTTGAGGTAAAAAATAATATTGCTCTTGTGGGCGTAGACCTTATTGACTTTTATGACGGTGAAGAAAAAATGTATAAAGACCTGCAGGTCTCACTCCTGCAGGACAGTGAAGGCAAATGGAAAATAAATTTCTGGGAATAATCATAAATCCGGAAATCATTATAATAACAATTTTAGCTGGAAAGGCTTAAATGAAAGTATTATTTTTAGGTGATATTTTTGGCAATCCCGGACGGACAGTTATAAGCAGGGAATTGCCAAAGCTGATAAAAAAGCATGGAGCAGACCTTGTCATAGCCAATGGTGAAAACGCGGCAGGCGGGATTGGCATAAACCCGGGAATAGCAGATTTCTTACTTGATGCAGGAATAGATGTGATCACTTCAGGAAATCACATATACAAGAAAAAAGAAATATATGACTATATCAATGCGCAGCCCAGGCTTATAA
The DNA here is from genome assembly GCA_002068775.1 of Actinobacteria bacterium ADurb.Bin346. Lineage (GTDB taxonomy): Bacteria > Actinomycetota > Humimicrobiia > Humimicrobiales > Humimicrobiaceae > Fen731. The sequence continues at coordinate 1,068 of MWAX01000118.1, forward strand.
AGCCTGCAAATTTTCCACCCGATACTCCGGGGAATGGCTATTACATCTTTTATAACCCGAAATTTCTAGAGAAAAAAGTTGCTGTAGTGAATGTATGCGGCAGGGTATTTGTGGAAAACCTTGACTGCCCGTTCAGAAAAATGGACGAGCTTCTTTCTGAAATTTACAGCCAGACAAATATTGTGATAGTGGATTTTCATGCAGAAGTCACAAGTGAAAAAATAGCAATGGGCTGGTACCTTGATGGCAGAGTGAGTGCAGTAATAGGGACGCACACTCATGTGCAGACTGCAGATGAAAGGATACTTCCAAAGGGCACTGCTTTCATATCTGATGCTGGAATGGTCGGGCCAAGGGATTCTGTAATAGGCGTTAAAAAAGAACTCATTATTGAACGTTTTGTAAAAATGATGCCCCAGAAGTTTGTGGTTGCAAATGATGATATCTGGGTAAATGGTGTTGTGCTGGACATTGACCAGTCCTCAGGAAGGACAAAAAGCATAACAAGGATCAATTACGGCGCAGATACTGACAGATTTTAAAGAGGTTTTTTAAGATGCAAAAGGCAGAGCCTGGACAACTTCCGCTGATTTTAAAGAAAGTAAAAAAAACTATTTCAGGATACGGGCTTATACAGGAAAATGACACTATTATTACATCTGTTTCGGGCGGGCCCGATTCCGTCTTTCTGGTGCACGCCCTTTATCTTTTAAAGGACATACTTAAAATAAAATTATTGTGTTTTCATCTGGATCATAAAACAAGAAACGGGGAGTCAGCCCTTGATGCAGAGTTTGTGAAAAAATATTGCAGCTCTCTTGGACTGAGATTAATCAGCTATGAAGTTGATGCAAAAAAATGGAGTCAGGAAAACAGGCTTTCATTCCAGGACGGCGCCAGGAAATTAAGGTTAAAACTCCTGAATGAAGCTGCAGAAGTCAGCGGTGCTGCAAAAATCGCTACAGGGCACACAGCAAGCGATAATGTAGAGACTTTCATTTTAAATCTTTTAAGAGGAACCGGATTAAACGGGTTATCCGGAATAGCTCCCAAAAATGGAAATGTCATCAGGCCCCTTATTGATCTGTATAGAAATGAAATATTGCGCTATCTTGACAAACACGAGATCAAGTACAGGATAGACAAAACAAACATTGAAAATAAATATGCAAGAAACAGGATAAGAAATCTTCTTGTACCGTATATCCGTGATAATTTTTCAAAGGATTTTGAAAAAAAGGTATCAAATGCAATCAGGAATTTAAGGGACGATAACAGTTTTATAGAAGAAGCTGCTCTTCAGTGCCTTGATGAAGTATCGGATAAAACCATTTTATTTAAAAAATCTCAAACCCGCAGAACAAAAACCGCTGGTGATTTTACACCTGAACCGCTGATATTAAATCTTGAAAAGCTCCAAAAATATCCGCTTCCGCTGATAAAAAGGATTTTGATAAGCGCAGTTGCTGTGGTAAAAGGCAGTAAAACTGATCTGAAAAGTAAAAATATAGAAGAGATGGTGCGCCTTTCACTGGAAAAAAACGGCCCCAGCAAAGAAATAGCGCTGGCTGATGGTCTTCTTGCAGTAAAGGAAAATAAAA
>MWAX01000119.1 GCA_002068775.1 Actinobacteria bacterium ADurb.Bin346
GCCAAAGCCTGGATTATTCGGTAAGCATCATCGCGCAGCATCCCTCTGTCTATAAGTTCAAGCATCACTCTCTGGGAAAATATTATCCCGCCGTATTTCATCAGGTTTCTTGCCATATTGGAGGAAATCACATTTAAGTTTTTTACAATAAACATCGCTTTATCAAGCATGTAGTCAAGCAGGATAAAACTGTCTGGAATTATTATCCTTTCTGCAGATGAGTGTGAGATATCCCTTTCGTGCCAAAGGGCAATATTTTCCAGGGCAGCAATTGAATTGGAGCGAAGCACCCTTGCAAGCCCGCATATCCTTTCACAGATTATGGGGTTTCTCTTATGCGGCATTGCCGATGAGCCTTTCTGGCCCTTTGCAAAAGGCTCTTCTGCTTCCCTGGTATCAGTTTTCTGCAGACCCCTTATTTCAAGCGCGATTTTTTCAAGCGTTGCGCCGCAGATTGCTGCTGCGCAGAGCATTTGAGCATGCCTGTCGCGCTGCAGTACCTGGGTTGATGCAGGAGACGGCTTAAGGCCAAGAATCTTGCAGACTCCTGCTTCAATTTCAGGAGAAGTGTTTGCATATGTGCCGACAGCTCCTGAAATTTTTCCATAACCGCAGGAATCTTTTGCCTGAGAGAGCCTTTCTATGTTCCGCTTCATCTCAAAAGCCCAGACTGCAAACTTAAAACCTAAAGTGACAGGCTCTGCGTGCACTCCATGGGTCCTGCCCACCATTACGGTATCCCTGTATTTTTTTGCCTGGCTTTTAAGGATCTGGTAAAGCTTTGCAGTTTTTTTAAGAATTATGCCGGCTGCGTCAAGAATCTGGAGCGAGAGCGCAGTGTCGCCAACATCTGAAGAAGTCAGGCCATAATGCAGATATTTTGAAGAGCCGCCCAAATAAGATGAAACTTCCGTCAGGAATGCTATCACATCGTGATGTGTGCGGGATTCTATTTTTTCAATATTTTTTACATCAAAACGGGCAAGCTCATTTATATCTTTTGCTGCCTGTTCGGGGATTATTCCAAGCTCTGCCTGAGTTGTACTGACTGCTTTTTCGACTTTAAGCCAGTAGTCAAATTTGGAGTTTTCCTCCCAGATTTTACCCATCTCAGGATTGGTATATCTAGGTATCATAAATCACTCCGTTTTGCTGTTGTCATTTTTGCTTAAAATCTTTCTATTAAAATCATTCAGTCCTTTTGCTTCCTTCAGGTCGAAAAGCTCCTCACCCATATCATAAAAAACCTGCTCATACTCTTCAATGCAAATATCGCTGATCTGCTTTAACCATTTGTTCTTTATTTCCCAGCTTTTAAGGTCAGGCAGCCACTCTTTGTCCGGGCCGGGTATTCCCGCCTTTATAAAGGAGACGAGTTTTTCAGATTTTTTTGATACCTGAAGAAGGAAGTTTTCATCTTCTGAAAGATGCGAAAGGTTTGCTATGCTTAATTCAAATTCAACTGGCATTAAAATCCTCTGTTTGCAATTTAAAATCTGTTAATAATCTTTTAATAATATGTTAATAATATGTTTACAATATGTTTACAATATCCGGAAGAAAATATTAAAGCCTTACAAAAAAATTTAATCACAAATTAAAAATTATTTCTATACTAATTTATAAGTTGCAGTCTGCCGGTGCGGCAAGTCAGAGCTGCTGCTGCCTGCTGCTGCTTGTCAGCGCCTGAAAAACTACTGGGAGCCAGCCGAAGTATCTGATGCCTGTAAAGACGCATCTAAAAGGGCGCATCTAAAAGGGCGCATCAGAAATGGCTGTATCAGTAGAGATAGTCTTTTAAAAATTTTTTTACTTCCTGCTGATCTGATATCACATAGGAAACGCCATCTATTGTCTTGCTCTTTCCGGGAATGGTCACCTGGATAAAATCTCTGTCGGATAAGAGCAGTATGCCTGCAAGCCTTGCATAATCAAGGGCTGAAAAATCAGATTTTGTCTCCTCATTTAATATTTCCAGAAGCTGCGGCGCCCTGGGTATGATGGATGCATTTAATTTCTGTTTCATCAGCTCACCCAACAGGTATTTCTGCCTGTCTACCCTGTCAAAGTCGCCATGCGAAGTTTTCCTGCATCTTGAGAACGCAAGCGCCATTTCACCATCCATCAGGTAGGTCCCGGGTTCAAAATCAGCTCCGGAAAGCGGGTCATGCATTGGCTCGCTTACTGTAATTGTCACACCGCCCAGGGCATCGATTACTCTCTTAAAACCTTCAAAGTTTACAAGCATCGTCCTTCTTATTCCGATTCCTGTAAGCTTGAATATTTCCTGCTTTAACATATCTTCCCCGCCATAAACATATGCAGCGTTTATTTTTGCATAACCGTGTCCTTCAAGGCTCACCCTAGTGTCCCTGGGAATTGAAATAAGGACATCTTTTTTGCCAAAACCGGAAATATGCAGGATTATTATTGTATCGGTCCTTCCTGAGAACTGTTTAAGATCTCCCCGTTCATCGACACCAAGAAAAAGGTAGTTATTTGAGCCGCCTCCCCGGTAGATTGCACCGGTTGAAGAATCCTTTCGGGCGCTTTCCTGCTGCTGCTCACCGGACTGCTGCGGCCTGTTTGAACACATAAGCGGAAATGCAATTATCAGTGCAATAACCAGGCATATTAGAAAAATCACTATAAATGCTATAAAACAGCCGCGCGCTTTATTCATTGGCTAACCTTTGTACACAGTGTTTGAAAGATAGTAAAGTGTGTGGAGAAGCTTCTCTATCGGATCATTTGTTTGGACATTTACGGTCCTCGGCACTTTAATTGGCACAGAAGTGTAGTTTATTATCACTTTTATTCCTGAGCTAACAAGAAGATCAGTCACGCTCTGGGCAGAGCCTTCAGATACTGCAAGTATTGCAATGTTTATGTTTTTCTCTTTTGCAACTGCTTGCATGGCTGCAATATCCTTGACCCTGCGGCCGTAAATTGTTGTGCCTATTATATTTGGGTCATTATCAAAAACATTCTCAATTTTAAAGCCAAATTTATTTAATGTCCTGTAATTAAGTATTGCTTTTCCAAGATTGCCGGCACCTACAAGCGCTATGTTTGCCCGTTCATTATATCCGAGTATTTTATTGAATGAGTTTATAAGTTCATCTATATTAAATCCTACGCCTCTTTTACCTTTAAGGCCAAAATAAATGAGATCTCTTCTTATTTCAGCGCTGTTAATACCGGTGTCATTTGAAATTTCAATAGAAGTAACTGTGCGCTTCCCGGTATCTTTAAGGTTAACTAAGAATTTCAAGTACTGGGATAACCTGGTGATTATACCTTCCGAATATATCTTTTCAGCCATTACGAAAATCATCCCCCCGTTTTAAACACAGCTAAAATTTTTTAAATAGTCTAAGATTTATATGACCGGTATAAATTTATAAGCACATTTTAACAGGATATTTCCGGCTTACACAGGAAAAATATAAAATATAAAATAAAACATAATATATATAATAACTTTGTAGCAATATTGTAACAAATATGACTTTCTTTAACAAGTGCTTCCATGTACATTTCTGACCACAGGGCATTTCTCTTTTTTGGGCATTTAGAGACAAATAAATAAGTAAAGGAAGCATCTAAAATTATGCGATAAATAATAGAAATATATAGGCCCCTACTTTAAAATTGTTGTAAACACAAAAGACAACTTAATAAAGGGGGCCTGATAAAAAGCATAAATTTCTTATAAATTAAAAATTTTTCTTGGAGCTTATTTTGAAATACTAGTAATTAAAATACTTCCTTTTTTCTTATCCTGATATTATCAGATGTAATAACCATAAAATTGTTTTTAATTTCTTTCTGATATTTCTCAATTGCTTCTGAAGTGATTATTGCCTTATCCTCTGAGTCAAGTCCAGATAGTCTTAAAAGAATGATACCCGAGGTCAATATATTCTGACGAAACACAAGTTCCCCGAAATCTTTATCAAGGGTTATAAGTACAGCTGATTCTTTACTTGCAAGACTTAATAACTCATCATCAGAAACACCAGGATTAATTTCTAAAATATATAAAACTTCATAACCTTTTTTTCTAAGATGCTCAATTATTTGCAGGTCTACACATTCATCAGCTATAAATTTCATTTTACAGCCTCATGTACTGGATATACTACATCTGCTCTCAGTGCTTTTGATGCAAAATCCAGTGCAGCAAAGATAGCTTTTTTTTCCAGCTGAGGATGTTCTTTTAAAATCTGCTGAATACTTTCACCTGTAGACAATTTCTCTAAAATTAATTCCACTGTTATACGAGTACCGGCAATAACCGGCTTACCCATCATTATTTTCGGATCTGATTTTATTAATAAACCTTCCATTGTCTATCTATTTAATATTTTTTTTATAAATACACAAATAGATTATAAAAATTATATTAAAAAATCAATGATGCCCTATTAAATTTAAATTAAACCTTGAAATCAAAGATGCCGTCAATTACCGGATATTGACGCTGGCAACTGCTGCACACTATATGCTTAACTATATGTTCATGCTCAACTATATGCTCAGGGCTGTTTTTATCAGGACCAGCCGAAAAAAGCTCTGTACTCTGGCAGGCGGGGCACATAAAGAGGCTGATGGGACTTGTAGAGCCCAGTTTTTCTGTATTGGTGCCATTTTCATTGCTTCCGGAAGAGCACTTCTCCCTGACAAGTATTGTCTTAAGAAATATGCTTGGGCCCGTGTCAATGAAAGAAAAGATATTCTGATAGATGCTTTCAAAAAACAGCAGAATTTTAAGGCTTACATGCCTTTTTAAAAAACCGAGCCTGAAGTTTGATGCGCTGACCATCTTCTTTACCTTAAATCCTGCCTGGTTTAACTTGTGCTTAATGTAATTTGGATGATAATCAAGGATGGTTGCGCCTATCTGCAGGGGCTCTGCGTTAAATGGTGATAGTTTTATTCTTCCAGCAAGAAACCTGAGTATGTTTTTTGTATTTCTTTTATTTGCAAATTCCAGCATGAATATGCCGCCGGTTTTTACAACCCTTGAGACTTCCTCGAAATATCTGCCGGGATCATCCATGTGATGAATTACCCTTACAGTCATTGCATAATCTATAACATCCGGTTTTAATGGAAGCCTTGTGACATCTGCTGCAACAAAAATCACTTTTTCCATAAGCCTTGCTTCATTATTAACATACCTTGATATGAGCTCTTTTGCGTTCTTCAGGTTATTTATGGAGTAGTCAAGCAATATAATAGTGGAGAAATCCCTGTATTCAGAAAATAACCTGCCAAAGCCGCAGCCAAGGTCAATAAATACAGCGTCCTTATTGGCAATTGCTGAAATAAACTTTTTTATTACCAGCCTTTCGGAGCTGTCTTCATAAAGCCGTTTATTGTCCTGCCAGAACTGTCTGTAATCATAATTTTCATAATCTGATTGCCTTATCAAATCTTTTCCTTTCTGCTGCATCCAATGAGCAGATCATACTTAAACTGCAAATTTTATTTGTATCAAATCACCGTCAGCAACAATGTATTCCCTGCCTTCCAGCCTTACCTTTCCTTCTTCCCTCGCATGATGCATTGAGCCCGCCCTGATTATATCATTGCAGTTTACTGTTTCAGCCTTAATAAATCCACGCTGCATATCTGTGTGGATCTTGCCTGCTGCTTCAATTACTTTACTGCCTTTTTTCAGGGGCCATGCCCTGGCTTCATTTTCATTTGCGGTATAAAATGTTATCAGATCAAGCATGCTGTAACATTCAAGGATGAATTTTTGTATGCCGTTTTCTTCAATTCCCAGCTCTTTTCTGAACAAGCTTCTTTCTTCTTCCGGAAAGCCGGCAAGCTCATTTTCTATTTTGCCATAAATTTTAACAATTTTACCCTTAGAAAATTCGGAGTGAAATTTATTAAAAATTGCTTTGCTTCTATCATCATCATTTAAGTTAGCAACATAAATGACAGGTTTGATGCTAAGCAGATTAAGCTCTGCCTGCAGCTCAGGACTGCTATTTAAAATTTTTATTACTAAATCCGTTTTTAAAGAGTTTAAAGCAGATATGATTTCATTTATTGTATCAAGGTTTTGTTTTGACTGTTTATCGCCCGATTTTGAAAGGCTTACATATTTTTCTCTTCGTTTTTCAAGCGTTTCAAGATCCGCAATCATCAGCTCCGTTTCCACAGTTGCCACATCCTCAGCAGGGCCTGCGCTGCCCTGAGCTGACGCGATATTTTCATCATAAAAGCATCTGATCACATGCGCAATGACATCTGCTTCCCGTATATGAGACAGAAATTTGTTTCCCAGTCCTTCACCCCTGCTTGCACCTTTCACGAGACCCGCAATATCCAGTATTTTAATTGAAGAATATGTGATTTTCGGGCTGTTAAATATTTTTGCGATTTCTGAAATATATGGGTCAGGCACGCTGATCAGCCCATTATTTGGCTCAATGGTTGAAAAAGCAAAGCTTGCCACCACAGCATCTGCTTTTGTAAGCGCATTAAAAATTGTGGATTTCCCTGCATTTGGAAGGCCTATTATACCAACTTGCATATTGATACCTGATGATGATTAAATAGTGGGCACACGATTAAAAAGTCCTGTATTTTCATACAGGACTTTAAAAATGAACTTGTTTATTTCTTTTTACCTTTTGCTTTTGGTTTATCTTTTGCTTTACCTGCTTTTCCAGCCATCTCCAACCTCCCCTGCACCTAAAATTAATATTCTTTGAGAATATTAATTCTAATGAAAATAAAATGCAATATGATTTTGAATCCAATAATTTTAAATCACAAAGGAAAACTGCAAAACCCGCACTCCTGGCTGAGAGCCCGGGTTTTAAAACATTATTGTATTAATTACATCTGTTATTGTGCTGCTGATTTATTGTGCTGCCTATTTATAGTGCTGCTTATTTATAGTACTTCTTATTTATAGTGCTGCCTATAATGCGCAACTGATATCTTTTTCTGCTCTTACTCAAGAGCTTTTTTCCTCGCTTCTACATATTCCTCGATTTCCTTCATGGAGCCTGAGAATTCTTCCCTTGTAAAGACAAAAGCAGGGTGTTTTACAAAATCGTCTATGGCTATACCATCCTGTTCATAGCTTTCTTTAAAATAAGCAATTTTTAGCAGTTTTTCCATTATGGGCTGCGGCACAGGGTCTGCCATCTGGCTGTAGATATCCTTGCACTCACAAATCTTCATAAAATCATCTATTATCTCCGGATTTAAAGTATACACCATATTTCCGCCGGCAACTTTTTCAATATGGTAGATATTCCCTTCGCCAGGTCCCGGCCTTGCTGAGCAGAGCAGCAGCTTGCTCCTGTATCCGTTTGCAGGGTCAGTTAAAAGCTCGTGAGCTTTTTTTGCTATTGCAATTCCTGCCCAGCGTGTAAGCTCTTCTGTCAGCTCTATGCCGGCAGATTTTGCGCTTTCGGCAAACTGCGGCCTTCCTTCGAATCTGCCTATCATAATAGTTATCACTGAGCGCCACTGGCTGTAATCAACACCCCATGCGCTTCCTGTCTCATAACCTCTTTTTACTGCTTTTGCAACCTGTATGGCGCCGGGCACATTAAATATCAGGGTGGAATTTGTCGGTATGCCAAGTGAGGTCAGTATCTGTAAAAGATATATCCCCTCTTTTGAGCCGGGGCACTTTATCATAATATTGGGGGCGATTTTTTTAAGTTCAAGAGCCTGCAGAAGCATCTGTTTTACATCTGTTACAAGCCTGGGGTCCACCTGCGCTGACACATACCCTTTTTTAAATTTTGATTTTTCAAAAAGCGGCATGTAAAGCCGGGCGCCTTTTTCTGTTATTGCTTTATACAGTTTCCAGGCAAGCTTATAATTATCCTTTACAGGATTATCTATTATCATCTTATCTGCTATTGGGTTTATCTCATCAGGTAAAAGCTCGAGGACTTTTTTTGTAAGCCTTGGATTTGTTGTAACTCCACAAAAGAGAGTGTCTCCAGGATTTTCATAATCAAATAAAACTTTGAGCTGTTTTTCCACACTGCTTTTTTTATCTTCCGGCGCTTTTTTTAGCATATCTTCAGCCCACGCCCCAAAAATGAGCGGGGATGAGTCCCACCATATCTCAAAATCCTCACCAGCTTCAGCAAGCCTCTGCATTGCTGATTTTGTGTAACCTGCCATAATAATTACCTCCGCTTTTATTAATTTCCGGTTTATTTATAAGATCTGTATAATACTTTTTACTCTTTTTATTGCCTGATGACAACTGCAGATTTATACTTATTTACCCAGCACTTCCTTTACCGCTTTTACAATATCGGCTTTATGCGGTATAGATGCCTGCTCCAGAGTCGAATTATAAGGGATTGGGGTATTCAAGCCGGCAACTATTTTTACCGGCGCGTCAAGCAAGTCAAAAGCCTTGCTTGTAACCTTTGCGCTTATATCTGAAGCAACACTGCCCCTTTCACAGGCTTCAGTGACTATCACAAGATGGTTTGTCTTTTTAACTGAATTTAAAAGAGCTTCTTCGTCCAGGGGCACAAGCGTTCTCGGATCGATTATCTCACAGCTTATGCCTTCACTTTCAAGCTCCTTTGCTGCTTCAAGTGACTTAAACACCATATTTGAATATGTAAAGATGGTCACATCACTGCCTTCCCTTTTTATATCAGCAACTCCAAACGGGATTGTGTATTCTTCTTCCGGAACCACTCCCTTATTCAAATATATCATTTTATGCTCAATAAAAATTACAACATTATCATCTCTTATCGAAGTCTTTAAAAGCCCCTTCACATCGTAAGGCGTTGAAGGCATGACGACTTTTAAACCAGGTACGTGGTAGAACCAGGCTTCCAGGCTTTGTGAATGCTGCGCTGCAACTCCTCTGCCTGCGCCACCCTGAGTCCTTATCACAAGGGGGCATCTTAAGTTATCCCCAGTCATATATCTTATCTTTGCTGCCTGGTTGACTATCTGGTCCATTGCAAGAGTTGTAAAATCAATAAACATGAGCTCGGATACAGGCCTGTACCCGGTAACAGCCGCCCCGATGCCTGCGCCCACTATTGTCGCTTCTGATATAGGCGTATTAATTACTCTTTCAGGTCCATACATATCAAGAAGACCTTTATAAGCTCTGAAAGCTCCTCCATATTTTCCAATATCTTCACCTATAAGGAAGATTTTTGAGTCCCTGTTCATTTCCTCGATTATGGCCTCTCTTATTGCTTCCCTGTATTCGATTTCCCGCATAAAAATCCTTTCCTGATAAACTTTTTAAAAAATAATAATCATTAAATGGACCTGACCTCTTCAAGAAATTGCTCAAGTGAAGGTTCCGGGCTTTCTTCTGCAAATTTTACTGACTGCTCGACCATCTGAATAATTTCTTTTTCATATCCGTCTATTTCTTCTGGGCTGATCACTTTTTCCTCAAGAAGTTTTGCCTTGTAATTGACAACGGGGTCCTTTTCCTTTTTGTAGTATTCCGCTTCAGATTTATCCCTGTATTCAGCCGGGTCATTCGGGTGATGTCCGCCGAACCTGTAAGTTTTAGCTTCAATAAGTGATGGGCCTTTGCCGCTTCTTGCCCTCTGCACTGCTTTTGAAACAATATTGTAAACTGCCTCAGGGTCAGTGCCATCAACTATCACCCCGGGTATGTCATAAGCAGCCGACCTTTTTGCCACATCCCTGCATGCAATAGCATCGTCAGAGCACATGGATATCGCATACATATTATTTTCACAGAGATATATTACCGGAAGTGAAAATATTGCAGCCATATTCAGGGCTTCATGAAAAACTCCATTATTGGTGGCGCCGTCTGAAAAGAAACAGACAGCCACTCTGCCCTTTCCCTCCATTTTACAGGAAAAGCCCGCTCCGACAGAAATCGGAATGCCGCCTCCCACTATCCCATTGGCGCCCAGCATTCCAAGTTCAGTATCTGCAATGTGCATTGAGCCTCCTCTGCCTTTACAGTATCCTGTGGCTTTGCCGAGAAGTTCAGCCATCATCCGGTTCAGATCAGCACCTTTGGCAATACTGTGTCCATGCCCACGGTGGGTGGATATTATATAATCTGACTTACTTATAGCTGCGCATGCTCCGGCAGCAATTGCTTCTTCTCCAATATAGGGATGAAGATATCCCCAGATTTTTGCAATCTGATACAACTGGATTGTTTTTTCTTCAAACCTTCTGATCTTAATAATGGTTTTTAAAAGATCTTTTTTTAGCTCTTTTGTTAATACTGCCATAAATCTCCTCTCCTGTTAGAGCCGGGTAATAAAATAAAAATACAGTCACTTTAAACAACAGGATAAAATTATATGCAATTATTAGCAGTATTGCAATAAATATTAAAACTGATTTTCAGGCTGCCATAAAAGTGCAGCTAAAAAGACTGGTTAAAATATTAAAAACAGGCGATTGCGGCTAATATATTCGGGAAATTATTAAAGTAATGAAAATATTAGAGAAATTATTTTTTAGTATCTATTTTCAATATCCTCTCAGCAGCAGTGTCATCTGTTATCAGCATGTTTACTATATTTCCTCTTAAAGCTCCAAGTATAGCTTCAGATTTCTGCCTTCCTCCTGCAATTCCAATACGATAAGGCACCCTTTTAAGTGATGAAGAAGGCATGGATACAATCCTGTCATTTAGACTTGTCTGGCATATTTTGCCCTCGGTGTTAAAAAAATATGAAAACACGTCGCCGACAGCATCATTTGCCATCAGCTCTTCAAAATCTTCCTTGTTTATCTGGTCTGTTGAAATTAAGGATGAAATTACCTTTGGAAATATGGAGCCTATTCCTGTAATAAGCACAGAGACTCTGTCAAAGTACTGAAAAGTGTCTTTTATTGATTTTTCATTGAGCAGCATGTCGTGGAGTTTTTTAGAATCAAGAATTGCAGGTGCATATAGTAAATGCGGCTCGACTCCAAATTTCTTTGCAATCCTTCCGGTTATATCGTGGCAATTGAGATCAACTGAAATCTGATGGCTGCCGCCGGTTACCTGCACAACTTCGACACGTCTGTTTATTTTTGAAGGCAGGTGGTTTACAAGCTCATTTACGGTGGTGCCCCACGACACTCCGAGAACGTCATTGTCCTTGATAACTTCAAGAAGAAGGTCTGCTCCTGCTGCCCCCAGCTTTACCTTAAGCTCAGAATCTGACAGCCCCGAGTTCTCTACTACAATTGCTCTTTTTAAATTAAATCTTTTTTCAAGGTTTTCTTCAAGCTTTGAAACGCCTGCTGAAGGGTCAATAACACTTATCTGCACTATTCCTGATTCTATTGCTTTTTTAAGTATTCTGTTGACCTGATATTTTGAGACTTTAAGTTTTTTTGCTATATCTTCCTGGATAAGATTTTCCTTATAATAAAGACTTGCAACTTTGACCATTAATTTTATGTTATATCCCATTTTATTTCTTATTTAACATTTTTTTTAGAATTTTTTTATTTCATATTTCCAGAAGCTCTATTTTTTTAACTTTTGCCACAGTTCCGCCGGTCCTTTCAATGGAGACCCACACCTTCAGTATCTCCTCTGCAAGACTTTTCCCAATAACCAGCGACCCCATGCAAAGCACCTGGCAATCGTTTGAAAGGATAGACCTCTGCGCAGAATACAGATCATGACAAACTGCTGCTCTTATACCCTTGAATTTGTTTGCACTAATTGCCATGCCTATTCCAGTTCCGCACACCAGTACGCCTCTGTCATATCTGCCATTCTGAACTTCTGGTATTAATTCTTTTACGAGGTCAGGATAGTCGCTCGGTTCTTTTGTAAATACTCCGAAATCCTTGTACTCGATGCCCTTTTTCTCAAGTACCGTTATGAGGGCGTTTTTAAGGTCCAGAGCATTTTCATCACATCCTATTGCAATTTTCATCTTTTCCTCCAGAACGATCTTATTATCTTAAATTTTTTATTTATCCTGTTTTAAAAAGTCATCTATTGATTCTGCGATCTTATTGCCGGTCAGCCCGTAATAATCAATCATTTCCTGATAATCGCCAACTGTTGCAAAAATATCATTTATACCTATCATTTTCATTTTTACCGGGTTTTCTTTAATAAGGACATCTGCAACTGCACTGCCAAGACCGTTGACTACACTGTGCTCTTCTACAGTTACAACTTTTTTTGTCTTTAAGCTTGAAGATACTACAAGCTCCCTGTCAATCGGCTTGATTGTCGACATGTTTATCACTTCCACGCTGATGCCTTTGCCTGCCAGCTGTGCTGCAGCGTCCAGCGTGTTTTGGACCATAGTGGAACATGTAATTGCAGTGATATCGCAGCCTTTTTGCATTATCTCCCCTCTGCCCACTGCCAGCTTAAAATCATCACCATGAAGTCTTTTTGCTTTTATCCTGTGGATCCTGATGTATACCGGTCCATCTATCTCTGCAGCTGCAAAAACAGCCTGAAAATATTCAGGTCCGTCGCAGGGCGATATAATTGTCATATTGGGAAGCGAGCGCATTATTGCAACATCTTCGAGCACTGTATGCGTGGGCCCGAGGGAGCTTACAGAGAAACCACAGTTATTGCCCATTATTTTCACATTAAGCTTTGGTTTAGCCACATCATCTCTTATCTGCTCAAAGCATCTGCATGTGATAAAAGGAACATATGCAGCAATAAAAGGAATTTTTCCGCAAGTGGCAAAACCTGCAGCTTCGCCCATTCCATTCTGCTCGGCAATTCCAAATTCAAAATGCCTACCCGGATATCTCTTATTAAATTCACCGCCGCTTGCACCA
>MWAX01000120.1 GCA_002068775.1 Actinobacteria bacterium ADurb.Bin346
TCCATGATATCAATGATATTCCGTGGTCTTGAACTTGATCCGACAATTATTGTAGGCGGGGAGTTAAATGAGCTCGGCACGAATGCGAGATATGGAAACGGAGATTATGTTGTAGCAGAGGCCTGTGAAAGTGATGGGACTTTTTTAAAATACAAGCCTTTTGCAGGTGTGATTACAAATATTGAAGAAGACCACATGGACTACTGGAAAGATTTCAGTTTTTTGAAAGAGAGCTTTAAAAAATTTCTCAGTAATATTAAAAAAGGAGGTTTTGCTGTAATCAACGGTGATGAAGTGGGCATTGACTTTGCAAAAAATGCAACTGCTGAAAAAATAATCACATATGGCATAGATAAAAAAAATGACCTGCATGCTTCGGACATAGAGCTTGCAGGCTTTTTGCCAAAATATAACCTGATCGTCAATGACAGTCAAAATAATAACTGTAAAAAGGAATATACTGTGAGTTTAAGCGTTCCCGGAATGCATAATGTTAAAAACAGTCTTGCAGCTCTTGCGGTCTGTTACGGGCTTGGTCTTAACTTGGAAAAATCTGCCGGGATACTGAAATATTTTACCGGAGCAAAGCGCAGATTTGAAAAAAGGGGTGAAAAATATGGCGCAGTAATAATTGATGATTATGCCCATCACCCTTCAGAAATTAAGGCCACACTTGATGCTGCTGCAATCGAAAAAAAGAAATGCATCATAACTGTTTTTCAGCCGCATAGATATTCAAGGCTCGCAAATCTTTATACAAAGTTCAATGAATGTTTTAGAGGCACTGACGTACTTGTAATAACGGATGTTTTTGGTTCAAATGAAAGACCAATCCCGGGAGTCACCGCCAGGCTTCTTGTAGATAGCCTTATAGAAGATGGATATGATAAACGCATTGCATATATACCTTCGCTTAAAGACATTCCTGATTATCTTGGCATGATTATTAAAAAAGATGATATCGTCATTTTAATGGGAGCGGGCGACATAACAAGAGTTACGGATGAATTATTGAAAAAATAACATTTTTGAAATGAAAGTTTTTGAAATGAAAGTTTTTGGAAAAAAAGATTTTAAAAAAATAACTGATTTCCTTAGAAAGCCAGGTCTTGATATAAAAATAAAAGTGAATGCAGATTGCGCAGGCATGACATCTTACAGGGCGGGAGGAAAATGCAAAGCTTTAATAGAGGCGGGCAGTGAAACAGCCCTTTCAGCGCTTGTAAAATACCTTGCTGACAGCAATGCCGGATATTTTATTCTTGGAGAAGGCACAAATGTGCTGTTCAATGACGGCTATATTGATTTATTTGTCATAAAGCTTACAGGTGATTTTGACAAAATTGCTTTAGCAGGCAATGGATGTATTAGTGCCGGTGCGGCAGCCAGCCTGCAAAAACTTGTAATCTTTGCTGCAAAACACAGTCTTGACCTTTCTTTCCTTGCAGGAATACCGGGCACTGTCGGGGGAGCTGTAGCCGGCAACAGCGGGACAACTGTAAAAGGAATCTGCAGCTCGATCAAAGAAGCAAGATATTTATATGTCAGTAATGGTTTTTACGGGTATAGAAATTATCCGCTGAAAACAGCAGATTATGGATATCGTTTCTGCATTCTTCCCGATATGGCAATTATTACCGGTATTTTAATTGCACCGGAAACTGCCGAAAGAGAAGATATACTTAAGACAATACGCAAAAATATTAAAAATAAGAAACGCAGCCAGCCGATTGGAAGCCGGAGCCCGGGGTGTTTTTTCAAAAATCCTTCAGGAAGTTCAATTAGTGCAGGTGAGATGATAGATGATTGCGGGTTGAAAGGTTTTCATTTTGGCGACTGTGTTATTTCAGAAAAACATGCAAATTTCATTATTAATTCAGGCAATGCAAGCGCGAGCGATGTATTTGTACTTTCGAAAATAGCAGCAGGCATTGTGAAAAATAAATTTAATATTGAACTTGAAAGCGAAGTAAAACTGGTGGGGTTCTAAGATATGGAAAACTTTTTTGAAAAAACAATGAAGTTCCCATTAAGGAGCAGAAAGAAAGATATTTTAATCGGAGTCATTGCAGGCGGTATTTCTTCTGAAAGGGAAGTATCCCTTTCAACAGGCAAAGGCATATATGATGCGCTAACAGAGCTCGGCTACAGGGCAAAGTTCATTGATTTTAATGGTGATATAAATGCAATAGCAGACAGGATAAATATTGCCTATATTGCCCTGCATGGCAAATATGGAGAAGACGGCACTGTGCAGGGTTTGCTCGAGCTGTTAAAAATCCCATATACAGGCTCAGGTGTGCTGGCAAGCGCGATTGCCATGGATAAATGTTATTCAAAAAAAATATTTGAGTTTGAAAAAATATCAACACCTCCATTTTTCACACTTGATAATTCAAATATGCCCGGAAGTACAAAAATCGCTGAACTTGCACGCACAGTTACGGGTTATCCGCTTATTGTAAAGCCAAACAGGGGCGGCTCCACTATCGGGGTCACAATTGTTGATGACAAAAAAGACCTGCAGGCAGCAATAGATCTGGCATTTCTTTATGATGCAAGGATTTTAATAGAGAAATATATTAAAGGCAAACTCCTGACTGTGAGCATTATCGGTGATAAACCGGTTGCTCTCCCGATAATTGAAATAAGGCCCAGAAGCGGTTTTTATGATTTTACTTCAAAATATACTTCCGGGATGACAGAGTATATTGTGCCGGCACCGTTAAAATATGATTTTGCTCAAAAAATTTCTGAAACAGCAGTAAGCTGCCATAGGGTACTGGACTGCAGCAGTATTTCCAGAGTCGACCTTATACTTGCTGAAGATAATGGGATCAACATCCTTGAAGTCAACACAATACCGGGAATGACACCGACAAGTCTTGTTCCCAAAGCAGCGGCAGCCATTGGAATTAATTATGCATCACTTGTGGATATAATTTTAAATTGTGCTTCCCTCAAGTCATGAAATATTTTTGCAGCAGTAAAAAATGTCAGCAATCGATAAAAAATATGAAAAGATGCTTGCAGGCAGAAAAAGAAGGAATGCAAAGAGGAAATTTCTCTTATCCTTAAAGGTGCTGCTGGCGCTGGCTTTTTTCGCGGCTCTGGTCTGGGGAGCAAATTTTTTTTATAACAGCAATTACTTTAAAATTAAAAATATTTCTGTTGAGGGAAACAGATACTACAGTTCGGATGAAATAAGAAAATGGGCAGATGTTGCAACCGGGGAGAATATTTTTGAAATTGACAAGAAAAAAATAGAAGACAAGCTGATTGATAATCTTATAAGGTTAAAAAGCGCAACAATGAAGAAAATCTTCCCTGACAGCGTAGAGCTGATCATAACTGAAAGGAAACCTTTTGTAATAGCTGTTTTTGGCGGCAAATATTATGTCCTTGATAATGAGGGCATTGTGCTGGAGGCTTTATCCGGCAGTATTCCCGGGGATTATAAAAACCTTATACAGGTTAAAAATGGACTTAAATCTCATCCTGAAATTGGTGAAAAGATTGCAAGGAGGAATATTTTAAGCAGTGCAGATATCTATGAGGCACTTGACCTGGAAATAAAGAATAAAATAAAAGAAGCTTATATAAGCGACGGACCGGAGCAGGATATTATCATGGTGACAACTGATGCAAAGAAGATAATTTTTGGCACAAGTGATAAAATTGCTGATAAAAATGCTATACTTAGGCAAATACTGGATAATGTCAGCAAATCCGGCATATATTACTCTGTAATTGATTTAAAAAATACTGGAAATCCTGTAATAAAATAATAAAAAAATAGTAAAAAATAGTAAAAATTAGTAAAATAATTAGTAAAATAATAATATAGAAACTCTGAATCGGAGGACAGGTTGCCAGCTAGAGATGAATATATTGCAGCTATCGATATTGGCACAACAAAAGTCTGTACATTTATCGGCAGTGTTAAGAAGAACAATACAATAGAAATAAAAGGATACGGTTCTTCTGAATGCAAGGGAATAAAAAAAGGGCTTGTTGTCGATATCAATGAATCAATTAAATCAATCCTCGCTTCCATAGGAGCTGCTGAAAAATCCACCAGTATGTTCATCGACAGTGCCTATATAGGAGTTACAGGCAAGCACATATCTTTTCTGAATAACTGGACCGAAATAAATATCAGCAGCCCCGGTAAAATTGTCAGAAAATCAGATGTAGACAGGCTCATAGGCCTGGCAAATAAAATCAATATTTCTTCTGAACATTATGTAATTCATACGCTGATAAAACAGTTTGCTCTTGGTGAAGAAAAAGACATAGCAGATCCTGTAGGTCTTTCCACGGATAAGCTGGCAGTTGAGCTTTTGATAATATATGGCTCAATAATCCCGATAAGAAACATAATCAATAGCATAAAAGCTGCAAATATTGAGATCGAGGACATAATGCTTGAAGCACTGGCATCAGGCGAAGCAGTGCTTACCCCGGAAGAGAAGGAAAGCGGCGTAATAGTGATGGATATAGGCGGCGGAACCACAGATGTTGCTATTTACAGGAACAGGAAAATGATTTTTACATACTGTCTTCCTGTCGGCGGCGACCTGGTTACAAATGATATTTCTATCGGGCTTAACATACCATTTGCAAAAGCTGAAGAGATAAAAAAGAAATTTGCCAATGTGGATATTAATTTTTACGAGACTTTAAACAGGATAAATATGGATGATATAATGCTTGATAAGAACAGGGCGACACTTAATATCAGGCTGTACAGCATAGTAAATGACAGGTTAAAAGAATTACTTAATCTTGTTAAAGAGAAAATTGAGGCTTATGGTTTTATACATTCCATACCTTGCGGGCTGGTGATTACAGGCGGAACTGCGAACCTGAAAGGTATTGCAGCGCTTGCTGAAAATGTGTTTAATATGCCGGCAAGAATTGGCACATCACTGGATGTTGAAGGCCCATCAGAAGTTGTCGGCAACCCGATTTATGCCACAGCTATAGGAATACTCAAATATGCCAACCAGATTCGAAATTTTTTAGATCTTGGCCAGTTTGACGGCAGAAGACAAAAGAGTAAGGGTTTTGCTGCAAGGTTCAGAGAATTTATTATGCGGATTTTAAGAAATGATTAATTTTAACAGGGAGGTCCTGACTTGAAAAATGATTTTGGCAAGAGCTATTATGCTGTCATCAGTGTTATTGGAATTGGCGGCGGTGGAAGCAATGCAGTCAACAGGATGATGGAGGATAATATATCGGGATGCGAA
>MWAX01000121.1 GCA_002068775.1 Actinobacteria bacterium ADurb.Bin346
TAAAAAATATCAATTAAAATCAGCTCATGAGGTATCTTTAATCAGTACATGAGCAGACAAAGTGAAGGAATAAAAGGAGGAGAAATAATTATATAATGCTTATAAAGGCAGCTAAAGGATAGCGGCCAGTCATTCTTCAAGTTTTAAGTCTTTTACTGAAAGTTTTCCATCTTCGCTTTTTGTAAGCTCTTCAATTTTCTTTTCTGCTTCATTTAGTTTTGAGAGGCAATGCGATGACAGTTTTACACCGAGTTCGAATTTTTTTATGGAGTCTTCAAGGGGTATCTTCTCGTCCTCAAGCTCTTTTACAATGCCTTCAAGGCGGGATAAAGCCTGCTCAAAAGTCATTTTATCTATATCATTTTCCATTTCATACCTCAATTCCAAATTTTTTATTTATTTTATCTAAAATCTCTGCAAATAAAATACCGTCAGAAAGAATTATTTCAGTTTCTTCGCCGGTTTCTATGTCTTTAACGCTTTTTACTGCTGCGTTTGTGCCTTTTTTAAATAAAAACGCATATCCTTTTTCAAGGACTGTTACCGGACTATTGGCTTGAAGGTCCTTAATAAGTAAAACCGTAGAATTCTTCAAGGCAGCAATATACTTATTAAATCCTGAGACCAGTGAAAACAGGAGGCTCTTTAAGTGTGAGTCTTCCAGCCTGAGCCTGCCCCTGGCCTGACGGACATTTATGGCTGCGGGCTTTGACTGCAGCGCGCTTTTTTTCCTGGCCAGGTTACCGGTGACAGCTGAAACCATGCTCTTCTTAAGTCCGTCCAGTTCCTGCCATCTTTCCATGATCAGAGAGCCGGGTTTTTTTAAAATCCTTCTGGATGTAAGTGATTCAAACTCTTTGCGGGATAATGCCAGCTTGCTTTCAGCATTATTTTTCAGGATAGAAATTATTTTTTTAATCCTTTCAGTTACTTCTTTTTTATCCGGTATAACAATCTGCGCTGCAACTGATGGTGTCGCCGCTCTTGCATCCGCGACAAAATCACAAATCGTGTAGTCTGTTTCATGGCCTATGGCAGAAATAACCGGTATTTTGCATTTAAACACTTTATCTGCAACCATTTCAGTATTGAATGCCCACATATCTTCAAGTGAGCCTCCTCCCCTTGCAATTATTATGACATCGACTCCGTAATTGCACAGGTCATCTATCGCTTCGCAAACCTCTTCCTGAGATGTTTGACCGCCCACACTGACATTTCTTGCTATTAAATGAAAATTATCAAATCTTTTTGAAAGGACGGTTATCATATCCCTGATTACTGCTCCTCCTGTCGATGTGACAACTCCAATGACACCCGGCAGCACCGGCAGCTTCTTTTTGACAGCCTCATCAAAATATCCCATTGATTCAAGCCTTGCCTTGAGCTGCTCATATGCAAGAATGAGCTCGCCCTTTCCAACCGGCTTTACAGATGATGCAACAAGCTGGTACTCTCCTCTTTTTTCATATAATGAAATATAGCCATTCACGATTATGTGAAGCCCGTTTTCAATCTGAAATATCAGATTTTTATTCGCCTCATAAAACATCACCACTTTTATTTTCGAGGATTCATCTTTAAGGTCAAAATAAAAGTGCCTGTTATTATGGCAATAGTAATTGCTGACCTCGCCTTCGACCCACACATCTGAAAAGCTTACCTCAAGGCTTTTTTTAATATCAAGGCTCAGCTCGCTTACAGAGTATATATGCATACTGCCTCTTTTGCAGATCCTGCCGGCAAATTATTCTGCCCGATCAGAATCCATAAGATAAATTATCAAAATCCTGTGTCAAAGCATTTTGAGTAAACCTGAGTCCATTACTGCTCTGACAAGCACGTATATACAAAAAATTATTTCAAGTGAAGCCATAATAAAGCTTAGAACATTTTCAAGACCGGTTGTTCTTTCTTTCAGATATTCTGAAGGTTTATTATAGAATTTTTTCATGCTCGGAATAAATTTTATTGCAGAATATATCGTATATCCTGCCAGTATGGATGACCCTAAGATTATTATCAGGCCATTAAAAACATAAACACATGCAACAAAGTATCCTATTTCCACAAGGTTAAGAAAAATTATAAGAGCAAGAGAGACTATCCCCGGTCCTGACTTAAATGAGAATTCTTTATCATCTTCTGGAATATTTTTTTCAAGCCTTTCAGCTTCTTCAATTACATCAGCATTTGTGTTTGATTTTATTATGAACCTTAGGCTGGAGACATGAAGCCATATTAAAATTAGAGATAAAATTACTATAAAGATCATGCATTAATTATAACTTTATTAAAGCTATTAATAAAATTGCAAGGTTATATTTTTTAAAAAGAATGTTAATTCCCAGTTTTACCCGAAGAATCAGAGCTGCCATGAGAAGGTCCTGAGGAAGCCGGTTTGGCATCAGCAGTTTTTTCAGCGCCTGGACTGCTTGAGGATGGCCCGGATGTTTCTTTTTTTTCCTGGCTGCTTTCCTGGCTTTTCTTCTGAGTATTTAAATTGGCTTTGCTTGAGCCGGATTTATAGTCAGTCGTGTAAAAACCTGAACCTTTAAAGATAATGCCTGCAGGAGAAAATACCCTGACTGCATCTGAACCGCATTCATCACAGATTTCAGAGCCATTGGAGCTCATGGATTTGAATTTCTCAAATTCCTTTTCACAATTTTTGCATTTATATGTGTAAATTGGCATAAATAATCCCTTCCTGAAAAATCATGAAAACTATATATTAATCGGACAATTTAGTCAATCAGGTTTTTGCCATGTTTTTTTACTATATTTTATTGTCATTTAATCCTTGAATATAAGCGGATTATGGTATATTTTATTTTGGATGAACACCAGAAACATAGTAATAATCATTGTTATCACTGCAATTTTTGCTGCAATTGCTTTCACATTATTTCAAAGAGAGCCGGAGGTAAAAAAAGTCATAATTACTGACAGCATGGACTTCAGCAGTGATGAAGAGCCGGAAAAAATTTCCGGAGAAAGTTCTTTTGGCCGGGACTCAGATATATTCCTGGTCATTTTTGTAAAAAACATTAAAAAAGAAAGTATTTTCGGAATTAAATGGGCTTATATTGAAAAAGGTTCAGAAATACTGTTGCAGGAGGACTCGATCACTGTTAAAAATGAAGGCTCTGGAACCATTTCAGTGTCACTTGCCAAAAAAGACGGTATACACAAGCCCGGGTCTTACAAAACAGAGGTTATTTTTGATGGAGTAGAGCCGTTTATAAATGAATTCAATATAAAATGAGTTTTATACGGCAGAAACCGCAGGGTTTTTAAAATCAGCAGCAGTGAACCGGGAATTTTATGATCTTATTCTGCTGAATTCTTCTCTGACTCTGTCAAAAAGTAATTGAAGCACCTCGCTGACAGTATTATCAAGGCTGTAATTGTTGATAAGCGGAATACTTCTTTCCTTTGCCAGCTTTTCTATATACTTCTGAATCATGTGTATTTTATCAAGGTGTTTGATGTATTTATGCATGGGCCTTGAACCCTGTGTTTCTATTGTCCGTTTAGAAAAATGTTCTTTATGGACCTGCAGGTCAGGAACTGTTATCACAATTTCCTGTATTATTGCTTTTGAATTATATTTTTCAATCTCCATGTAGCCCGGCACTATGTGGGCTCCTTCAATAATAATGTCATGTTTCTCTTCAATGCTTCTCTTAATAATCGCCTCCACGCCCACTATCACTGCCATGACCTGTTCTCTGAAACCGAGTATGACAGGGTTCACTCCCACTGGAGGCAAAGTAAGATTCTGGTATGCATTATAAGACGAGCCCCTTATCGGTCTTATAAGTTTATCGGAAACTGTTGCACGCATGACTTCCCGTATCGCATCTGAAGATGCCACTCTTGTGATATTCAGTCTTGTTGCAAGAATTGTTGCAACAGTTGATTTACCGACACCGGTGGCCCCTCCAATCAGCAGCACAATGGGTTTTTTCAGTTTTCCCACCGACTGCCATAAAAGATATTTTTCAGCATATTCCAAACTGACATAATTTTTAATAAATCTGAAAACAATAGATCTCAATTCATCAATGGCAACTGTTTTTAGCTTTTTTTCAAAAAGATATTGCTCTATTTCATAAGCTATTTTGTGGCAAAGCACTATTTCCAGGCCGGTTATTGAAATCGAAGAAGCAAGTATGCCTTTTGAAAACGGCAGTCCGATTTTTTCCTCGCTTACAACAATTACCTGGCCCTGAGCATTTGTTTCCGGACTGTCTGATGTCTGCATTTTATCTTCCGTGCTGTTATTCTCAGAGTCTTTTTTATCAGGCATAATTTTAGCTCCTTATTTAGCCGGCACCTGTCAGATCTTTGATGAAATCATCAAATAAAGTTTTACCTTCGATAATCACAGGCACATTATTTACATAATTTATTTCCTTGCCATGGCTGAATGCAAACTCAGTTACCATATCTACAGAAGCTGCTTTAAGCTCAGGAAGCAGCATATCGTAATCACTAAAACCTGAAAGCTCCTCTTTTAATTTTTCCCGGTTAGCAAGATTAAAAGAGATTCTGGTTACACTGCAATTATAAGTTTTTTCAAGATAATTTTTTATATTATTTTCGGCATTGCAGTTTGCAGTAAGCACCATAAAAATTTTGCGCCCCTCAAGCGGGTAAAGGGGTTTTGGCCTGAATATCGTTTTCACGATTTTTACTTCAGGTTTTGCTCTTTTTATTTCATTTTCAAGCAGGGATATTTTCTCATTATTTGCAACAGGCTCCTCACACATTGTTAGGATGACCATGCCGGATATCAGTATTCTGTAAATACCAAGGTAGCCGGCTATGCTTACCCAATCCTGGCCTGCGCCAATCACGCAAATACATTTATCTGTCGCCACCGGAGGAACAGATGCGCCACTTCCTTCAACAAGAATTATATCCGGTGAGATCTTTTCGCAAAGCTTTATGCCCTGTGCAATATTGGACAGGAAGAATTTTCCCCCAAATCCGCCTCCGCACCTCCGGCACCCTACTGTATCAGCTCCCGAAAATAATGCATCTTCAATATAATCTGAGCTTGCATGAAGCCCTTTCCTGGAAATTGCAAGCAGATACTCGGGCGTTATTTTAATTTTGCTCCCTTTTATAAGCTGCGGCCTTGCAGGCCCTCCTCTGCCCATCGCAAGAACACATGTTTTATTTTTTTTTGAAACCAGCCCTGCAATGTAGGAGCTGATTGCCGTCTTGCCGACTCTTTTACCCGTTCCGATTATAAGAAGGCTCGGCCTGGTAAAACTGTGTATGGGTGATTCATGCTGAAAACAAAAATCAGGGCCCATATAAGTGCACCTGCATGAAAGACAGTAGGAAGCTATTTTCATTCGCGACATGTAATTTACCACTGGCTCGTCGCTTAAGTCATAGACATAATCAGGCTCGAGAGTTTTAATTGCCGGAATGAAATCATTTGCAAGATCATTTATTTTTATCACTCTATGGCCATAAAAAGATTCAAGGTGCTGCAGAATAAGCTTTTCTGTGCCGCCAAGAAATATTATGCCTGCAAAAATGCCATTGAATGTTTTTTTTAACTTGTTTATTGCATCCAGGTTTATTTCAGGGTAATGCTCACCGTCAATTAATGCAACAAGTCTTTTACTGGAATTTTGCCTTTTCTTTAGTAAATCCATCATTGAGTTTGCTCTTTGAAGTTTTTCTTTCAAGGCCGATTATTTTTTCAATCCTGTCAAACGGGTATCTTCTGTAAATATCCAGCTCATTTTCCCTTATATGAATGATATTGTAGTTTGGCTCGATCCTGCCCCTGAGCCTCAAGCTCGAAACTGTGCCTGCGGTGACAATATACATATCTTCGACCCTCCAGAGATAAGGCACATGCTTGTGTCCGCAAAGCACTATGTCAACGCCTGATTCAACAAGTACTTCCAGGACATCGCCGGCGTCATGTACAATATTGCGCTCCCTGCCGGTCCCGGGAACAGGAATGAGGTGATGGTGCATTGCAAAAATCTTAAGGTCCTGCGGTTTTGCTTTACTGAATTCGCTTTTTACCCATTTATAATACTCTCGGCCTATTTGTCCATTATCCAGGTCAGGCTCACTTGAATCCACCGCCACTATGTGAAGGTCATTTGTATTAAAACTTGTATATCTTTCGCCAAAAATATCTTCAAAATGCATATACCCCACGTTCCTGGAGTCATGATTACCTGGTTTTATCAGTACATTTCTGCATTTTATAGGTGATATATAATTTTTCACAGTGTCGTATTCCCGCCTGTAACCCATGCCTGTCAGGTCACCGGTTATCATTACAATATCCGGCTTCAGTTCATTTATTTCATCAATACATCTTGTCAGCAGACTGGGAACAAAATCCGCCTCTCCGACGTGAAGGTCAGATATCTGCACTATGACGGTTTCATTTTTGTTTTCTGACATTATAAACCTCTTGTTCTATTTGAGCCTTAATCAATTTGATTTCTGATTTTTATCTTAATTCTACTATCTTTATGGATATTATAACCAGTTAAAATTAAATTTATTTAAAATTTAAATATTTTCAGTCTATCCACAATATCATTGTAGTTCTTTTCACCTCTGAGAAACCTGAAGTCAGAATTCTTCAGCGCCTTTTTTATGCTATCTGCAGCATAACATGCGCTTTTAACAGCATTATACAGGCCCTCTCCTGTAAAACCATCGCCAAAACATGCAGCATCACCTGCAGCAATTATTCTGAAACTGCAGAAAGGTGTTTTATTTTTTCTTACAGGAATGCTGTGGGCAGACAGTTTATATCTGTCAATTCCTTTACTGCTGCAACCATCAGGTAAACAGAACTGCTGCAGGAATTTTTTAAGATAAGCCTTGACTGCTGCTGCATCCTTCCAGGGAGCGCCCATTCCGCATGACATGCTTTTTTCTTTTGGAAAAACCCAGCAATAACCTTTTTTAACCCCTTTGAAATCAAGCCTGACCGAGTCACTTAAGTCAAAGAGCTGCTCAGCAGAGTCAATTACCGTATCATCTGCAGAAGGATATTCAATGTCTGTTTCATAGCCTATTATTTTATTTATTTTTTCCCCTTTTAAGATATCTCTGTGCAGGCTGCCTCTGGAGCCGTCAGCAGCTGCTACTATTTTTGCTCTGTAAGTTTTACTGCCTGTTTTAACTTCCGCATGATTTTTCATTATGTTTAAAGACTGTACCTTTTCGCCAAAATATATTGTGCAGCCGGCAGAAACTGCCTTTTCAGCAAGAAAGGAGTCGAGGATCTCTCTTCTTATGGTGTACATAATAGGCTCAGTATGCTTTTTTTGAAAAACATTTTTATTTCTTATTGAAAAATAAATGCCTTTTATGGTTTTTTCTGCTAAATGCCTGATATCAAAAGGGATGAATTTAAGAACCCTGTGCTGTACGCCTCCGGCGCAGATTTTTTTTCTTGGAAAATGTTCTTTTTCTATGATAAGCGTTTTTATACTGTGCTGCGCCAGATAATACCCTAAAAGACTGCCCGAGGGTCCGCAGCCTGATATTATCACATCATAAAAATCATTCATTTGGCAAATTATTTAATAAAAAATAAAAACTGTGCAAGCGGTTTATTTCTTCCTGTAATCTGAGATATATATCATCCCGTATGGATCGCGCCCTGCCAGAAAATCAGCTGCCCTCATTGCAGGGATAATCCCTTCAATTAACGGATCTGTGATAGGGGCTGTCAGTCCATTGATTATAGCCATTGTCAGAAAATGGATGTTTAAAAGATCGCGATTTGGCATTCCGAAACTGATATTTGAGGCGCCCATTGTTGTCGAGACTCCGAATTCTGCAACCACCTGTCTCATTGTGTCAAGCGTTATCCTCCCTGAATTTGTATCAGTTGAAGCAGTCATGACAAGGCAGTCGACCACAAGGTCTTCTCTTTTAATGCCAAGTGAATCTGCTCTTGCAATTATTTTCCTGGCAACCTTTACCCTTGACTCCACATCGTTTTTTATCCCGTCGGAATCCATCGTCAGGCATACAACGGCACTTCCGCTTTCTTTTACCATTGGAAGTATTTCTTCCATAGATTCTTCTTTGCCGTTTACAGAATTAATAAGAGCTTTATATGGATAGACTTCAAGAGCTGCTTTAATTGCTTTGGGGTTTGCAGAATCAATGCATATGGGTCTGTCAGTTACTTCCATCACTGTCCTGATTGCACGCGGCAGCATTTCAACCTCATCAACACTGACTGCCCCGACATTTACATCAATAATATGGGCACCTGCTTCTGCCTGCTTTATTGCGTCATTTCTCACTATGTCAAGCTTACCGAGCTTCAGCTCTTCAGCAAGCGATTTTCTGCCGGTTGGATTGATCCTTTCAGCAATTATAACTGTCGGCAGGCCCTGTCCGAATTTCACTTCTGTATTTTTTCCTGTTAATGTTGTTACCATTTCTCTTTTCCTTTCTGGCAGTTTTTAAATACCTTCTGTCATTATTTTTTTACAAATGTCCTGTATATTTTTATAAGATTTTTCAGGAACAAATCATCGATTTCAGGAGTTGCAAAGGAAACCCTGATATATCCCGGCATGCCAAGGTTTTCACCGGGCCTTACAATAAATCCTTTTTTTAAAAGTTCCTCGACAATTTCCCTTGTTTTTCCCTCTGTACTGATAAGCATAAAATTCGCGCAGGATTTTATAAAACCTATTCCTTCTTTTTTAAGTGCTTCAGCGAATTTTTCTCTCTCTGCTTTGACTGTATCCCTGATCTTTAAAATATATTCACAATCATCAATTGCTGCACATGCGGCTTTCTGGGCAAGTGAGCTTATATTAAAAGGCATCCTTATCCTGTTTAAATCTGCAATTATGTCGGCAGAAGAAATGCCGTAACCTATCCTGAGTCCTGCAAGTCCGTATATTTTTGAAAAAGTCCTCAGCACTGCAAGATTTGGCCTTTCAGAAACATAAGAAATTGTATCAAACTTCTCTGCATCATCAAGGTATTCACAGTATGCTTCATCCATTACAACCAGCACATCCTGTTTTACTTTGTCCAGCAGATATTCAAATTCATTTTTTGTAATTATGGTTCCTGACGGGTTGTGCGGGCTGGCAATAAAGACTATCTTTGTATTTTCATTTACTTTTTTCATGATGCCTTTTATGTCCTGCTTGAAGTCCTGAAGAGGCACTTTTACAATAGTGCCCCCACATTTTCGTGCAGATTTTTCATATATCAGAAAATTAGGATCTGCAGTTACCACATTGTCCCCCTCATCAATAAAACAGTCGCATATCATCTCTATTATCTGGTCTGTGCCGTTTCCCATGATTATGTTTTCCGGCCTTATTTTATAATGGTCCGCTATTTTTTGCCTGACTTCTCTTGCATCGCTGTCCGGATAGTAATTCACTGTCCCGATATTTTCAGAAAGTATTTTTTTTACAGCCTCGCAGGGCCCGAAAAGGTTCTCGTTGGATGCAAGCTTATATACATTGCTGATGTTATAAGCAGCTTTTATTTCTTCGATTGTGCGCCCTGCCACATATTCCGGCAGTTCATTTAACCACTTTTTTATTTGGGGCTTCATCTTTAAACCTTATCTTTATTGAATTCTTATGTGCAACCAGATTTTCATATCCTGAGATACTTTCAATGTATTCTCTTTCTGTTGCAAGCATTTCCTTATCGTAAAAAGCCACACTGCTTTTTTTACAGAAGTCATAAACTCCGAGCGGCGATGAAAACCTTGCATTTCCGCCGGTGGGGATTACGTGGTTGGTCCCGCAAATATAATCGCCAACAGCAACAGGCGTATAATTTCCCAAAAAGATTGCACCCGCATTCCTTATATCTTTAAGTACAGATTCAGGGTCGCTGACTGCAATTTCAAGGTGCTCAGGGGCAATGGCATTGCTTATATTTACAAGAAAGTCGATTTCAGGATTAAATATTATCCTGCAGTTTTTTTCAAGTGCGCTTATTGTAACTTCCCTGTTAAAATCACTGCCGTAGCGGTTTTTCAGTTTTTCTACCTGCATATAAACCTGTGAAATTGTTTCACTTGCAATTTGTATATCCGTTGTGAGTAGTATGCTTCTTGCATCAGGATCATGCTCGGCCTGCGACAGCAGGTCTGCTGCAATAAAGGAGGGATCAGCACTTTTGTCTGCTATTATAAGAACTTCACTTGGACCAGCAAGACTGTCTATTCCTGTTATGCCATAAACAAGTTTTTTTGCAACTGTGACATATATATTTCCGGGTCCGGCAATTTTTTCCACTTTTTTAATAGTTTCTGTGCCATATGCTAGTGCAGCAATTGCCTGGGCACCGCCTGCTTTATAAACTTCATTTATCCCGAGCCGCCAAAAAAGGTAAAGCAGAACTTCATTTATGTTCCCGTCTTTTTGGGGCGGAGTAAATACTGCCATTTCCTTAACACCTGCCACATAAGCCGGCACAAAAGACATAAGCACTGAAGAAGGGTATATATACCTTCCGCCGGGAATATACATTCCGACCCTTTCAATGCTGGACATTATCTGGCCGAGTTTTTTACCATTTTGGGGCATTATATACCATGATTTTGGCTCTCTTTCAAACTGTGCCCTGTGGTATAAAAGAAGGTTTTCATAAGCAACATCAAGTGCTTTTACAAGTTCGGGATACATTGCTGTAACTTTTTCAGCCGCTGAAGATATTTCCTGCCCGCTTACCAGGATTTCGCTTATGCTGGCTACATTTCGCCTTTCATATTTTCTGCAAAATGAAAGAAGCGCCTTATCCCCGCTTTTTCTTACATCTTCAATTATCGAAGATACAACTGCCACAACTTCAGGATCAAATGTTACTTCCCTTTTAAGAAGGTAGCCGACATCTTCAATGCTTGAAGGTTTTTCTACTTTTAAAAAATCATATGCCATATAAGTAATTAAAAAATAAAAAAAATTGTATTTGCTGAAATATCCCTGTTAATATATTAAAAAAAACTGATAAATACAAGAATAATGGGTACCCTTTCAAACAATAAAGTTAAAGCTTTAAAGAAAAAAATGCTGCTTCATACATGCTGTGCAAATTGCGTACTTTACCCGGTTTCAATACTTTCTCCTGATTACGATATTACACTGTTTTTTTATAATCCTAATATCCAGCCGGAATATGAATACCAGAAAAGACTGGAAAGTGTAAAAAGTGCAGCTTCTTCCCTTAACATTTCTCTCATCGTACCGGATTATCATCCTGAGGAATTCAATATCCTTGCATCCCCTTTCAAAGATGAGCCCGAGGGCGGTAAAAGGTGCGGCATTTGCTTTGAATTAAGGCTCTCAGAAACTGCAAAATATGCTGCCAAAAATAATTTTGACATATTCGGCACAACTCTAACAGTCAGCCCTCATAAGAATAGCCAGATAATAAATAATGCAGGCAGGCAGATTTCCGGGAAATACCACATTGATTTCTATATTGCAGACTTTAAAAAGCAGGATGGCTTTAAAAAAACAATGCAGCTTTCCGGCAAAATGGGTATTTACAGGCAAAACTATTGCGGTTGTATTTACAGTATCAGGGATAGAATTTTACCCGGTTGATCACGTATCTGATTCAGTGGACTGGTTTTTAGAGCAGGATAATGTTTGCCAAGGTGTACCGATGTTTTTACAGGTAATCAGCTTTGGCGCTTTCCGGACGGACTCTTAGTTATAATGACAAATCTGAAAATGAAGGGTCAGTGTCATATGCAGTTGGGTTTAGTAATGATCAATATAGTATCATGATTGAAATATTGGAATCAAAATATGATAAAGATGAAATTCAAATTAATGTAGCAGAAAAACCACAAAAATAAAGCTGGCTGTTATAATAATAGTAGTTTCAGCACATTATCTATTCTTTATAATACCTGGCAAGATCTCTATAATAGTTTTCATGGGAACCAACCATGATAAGATTTATGACATCATTTTCAAATTCATATGCCAATAAAAAAAGTTGTTTTTCTATATGAAACTTATAAACCCTTACACCTCTTAGGGTTCCTTTTTTTTCCTGACCGATTTCAGGATTAGAAGCAATTTTTCTAATCTCTTCATCAAGTATTTTAATTTGGCTTATATAAAGCCTTTTCTTCTGTTTTTCAAAAAGGGGGGACTGCAGTATTTTAATGTCTAATCACCTTCTCCAAAAATATAAGGTGTTCCAAGTCCTTCTTTTAATTGCTGTCTTCCAAGTAGAATATCTTTTATTACCAGAAAAGATAAATCAGGGTTATCCTCCGCAATTTTTCCGATAAATGCCCAATATTCAACTTGACCCGCCATAGATCTTCTTGATACTTTTGCTGATAGTTTTGCCTCTTCTGCAATCTCTTTTGAAATTTTTATCGCTGTACTCATATTATTATCTCCTTTTAATTAATTGGTTGTATAATAACATAAATTGCAACTTTTTACTACTCTTTTAGAATTATTAGTAATATTATATACATGAATAGCTCAAAGTTTTTTTAACAATTTCCTAAACTTTTTTGGCATCATAAGTTCTTTTTCTGCCTCGCCCTTTAATATTGCTTAGGCCTTCAAGTCTGTCTCTTGCAAATCTGTTTTTCCAAAGTGATACTGTTTAAGCGCCCCTGTTTGATTTTTGTTGCAGCGATAATCTATTATGCAAAATTATATTATCTATACAATTATAGACTTTAATCCCTGTATTTCTGCCAGTTTGTAAAGCTTTTTATCTGAGCAGACAAAAGTAATACTCGCCTTTAAAGAATTTAAATGCAGGGCAGCAGCCAACTGTATTGAATCCAGAGGTGTTATATATTTTTGGTCAAGAAGTTTTATTGCTTCGATAATGGTTTCCGGAGAGACTTCAACTGTTTTTATTTTTTGCTGTGTTATGTCTTTGAATAATTCGCTTTTAATCTTACTGTAAAGTCCTTCATTAAGTTCTCCGGTTACCTCATTTTTTCTTTTAAGGTTGGATATAAATTCGATGATTGTTATATCTGAAATATAGAAGTCAGCATCCCTGTTGAAAATATCGTCTATTTCTTCGGTGCCCTGCTCGAGGATATACCTTTTAAACAAAGCGCTTGTATCTATAAAATAGTTTTCCATTAATCTTTATTCCTCTTCCCTGATTTTTCTTACCTGTTTTGCCATATTTAAATTAAAACCGGCAGCCATTTCCCTTACCTTTAACAAGCCTACGCTATCCCTGCTTTCCCTGTATGCATAGTCAATAAGCTTTATTTTGTCCATATTTTCAGGTAAAGGTTTTAAGACAAGGTTTCCTTCCTCTATATCAGCACTCAGGTACATGCCCTCCTTTATTTCAAGCTTTTCCCTTATATTCTTGGGAATCGTAATCTGTCCCTTTGAAGTTATTTTTACTTTGTTCATCGAGTTGAGCCTTCCTTATAAATTGTTTAATTGAGTGTAATAGTTTAGCACTTAAAAAAATTATTTATTTTAATCTATCCTTACTTCTTAATTCTTACTCCTTACAGTTATTTTATTTTATTAATTTAAATGAAGCAAGATTATTTTTTTGATAAATTCATTTCTGGAAAGGACTATACATGCTGAAGAAAAAGCAACACCAGGCAATTCTTGCAAGCTCTTTAAATAAGGCTCTGTCAAATAAAAAACAATATCTTTATAATCTTAGGAATTGAAACTGCAATATTCATATTATTACAATTAGTTGTTTGATATTTTGCAATATAATACAAAAAGACCTTTGACTTTTTTCATTATTAATTATAACATGGTTATAAATTATTATTATAAGATTTAAATATTACGAATTGATTTATTAGTGGAGAAATAATTTGTACCGAATTGAAATAAAAGATTTGATTGAGTGGAAAAACTCATCTAATAGGAAGCCCTTGATTTTAAAAGGGGCAAGACAGGTCGGTAAAACCTGGCTTCTTAAGGAATTTGGAAAAACCCAGTTTAAAAAATTTGCTTATATTAACTTTGAGGATAATGAGAGGATGAAAAACCTTTTTAGCACCGATTATGATATAAAAAGGATAATAACAGGCCTTCAGATAGAGTCAGGAACAGATATAGACAGCAGCAATACTCTTATTATTTTTGATGAAGTCCAGGAAGTCCCTCGCGCATTAACTTCGCTTAAATACTTTTGTGAAAATGCACCTCAGTACTTTATAGCAGCAGCTGGTAGCCTGCTTGGTATAGCGCTTCATCCCGAGACTTCCTTCCCCGTAGGTAAGGTTGAGTTTTATAGCCTTTATCCTTTAAGCTTTATAGAATTTGCAGCTTTGGTTGAAGATACAAATATTGTAAAACCTTTAAAAGATTTTGATACTGTCTTATTTACAAGTTTTAAAAGTAAGTATATTGATTTACTTAAGCAATATTACTTTGTAGGCGGAATGCCTGAAGCAGTCAATAAGTTTATTGAAAAAAAAGATTATGCAGCAGTGCAAAAAATACATAAAAATTTGCTTCTTTCTTATGAACAGGATTTTTCAAAACACGCGCCAGGTGAAATAGTGCCGAGAATAAGACAGCTGTGGCATTCAATTTCTGCCCAGCTGGCAAAAGAAAACCGGAAATTTATTTTTAGCCTGGTAAAAAAAGGCTCCAGGGCAAAAGACTTTGAAATAGCTATGCAGTGGCTACTTGATGCCGGATTAATTTATAAAATTAATAGAGTATCCAAACCAGGTATTCCCCTTTCTGCTTACCAGGACACATCTGCATTTAAGCTTTATATGCTTGATATTGGGTTACTTTCTGCTATAAGCGGCCTTGAGTTAAAAACTCTTCTGGAAGGAAGCAGGATTTTTGAAGAATTTAAGGGGGCGCTTACAGAGCAATTTGTGCTCCAGCAATTAATTTCAAGTAAAATTATAGAGCCATTTTACTGGTCATCAGAAAAGGGAAGCTCTGAAGTAGATTTTGTATTCCAAATAGCGTCAGAAGTATTTCCCCTTGAAGTAAAAGCTTCTGAAAACTTACAGGCAAAAAGCCTGAAAAGTTATTACCAGAAATATATGCCAAAACATTCACTGCGTACATCCATGTCTGATTTTCGTAAGGAAGAGTGGCTGGTTAATTTACCCTTATATTTAATAAACATGTTGTGTGATTTTTTAAAAAACCTCTGAGTCAAAGTACGGCAGCCAGACAGTCAAGAGACCTTGCTTCTATATCACCCTGGCATAAAATACTATAACTGCAGAAATCTTTTAAAGAATACATAAAAGGAATGGGATTATAATGTCAATTCCTTT
>MWAX01000122.1 GCA_002068775.1 Actinobacteria bacterium ADurb.Bin346
CCTTAAGCGCGCCGCACACAGTGGTTGTAACTCCGCTTGAATGCCAGTCAAATCCAAGCACACATCCAAGTGCCTGAAACCACAGCGGGTCCGAGATTCTTTTCAGCACTTCTTCAGGTCCGTGTTCCGAAACAATAAGAAGCAGAATCTCTCTTGCCAGCCGTGTCATCCTGCTGAACAGCCATGCAGGCGCTTTTCCGCCATGAAGGGGCAGATTTACAGTTCCGGTTTTCATATATCTTTTCTTGTTAATGGCACAAAAGCAACATCGCAGATGAAATCTTTTGAAATGGTGCCGTCAGGTTTTTTTACTATTTTAATAAGTGACTGGCTCCAGCCATGGGGACCTGAAGGTATTACCATTATCCCGCCAGCCTTCAACTGCTCTATAAGCGGTTCAGGTACGTTTTCAGGAGCAGCTGTGACAATGATCCTGTCGTAAGGAGCATGCTCTTTCCACCCGTTATACCCATCCCTGTTGGCAACAGTAACATTTTTATAGGGAGCAAGAAGCTTAGATGTCCTGTCATATAATGGTTTGACAATCTCTATGCTGTAGACTTCTGCTGCAAGCTTTGAAAGCACTGCTGTCTGGTAGCCTGAGCCTGTGCCTATTTCAAGCACTTTTTCATTTCCCTTTAGCTCCAGCAGCTCAGTCATGAGCGCTACTATATAGGGCTGTGAAATAGTCTGGGAAAAACCTATTGAAAGAGGCCTGTCATCATAAGCACTTTCAGCCATTGCGGGGTCTACAAAAGCTTCCCTCGGAATGGAGCGCATCGCATCTAAAACTCTTTCGTCTTTTATGCCCCTTGCTTCAAGCTGGTTATCAACCATATCGTTTCGACGGAGAGCCATTACATCTTTTAATTGCATTATGATATAATTTCTTGTTTTTATAAAAATCTCCCGGAAAAAAAAGCCGGGATAAACAGTATTGTTAATAATTATATCATTTAAAAAAAATTGATTAAAAGCAGGAAAACGGGCGGGCAGTTATAATGATGAATTTAAAGCTGGCAACAGTATTTGCAAATATGGCAGAGCTTTCAAAACAAAAAGACGGCGGAGCAAAAACTGTAATTGATTTCACAAGGGCAGCAAGGTCAATAAGGGATTTTCCGGGCAATCTTGAAGATTCGTATAATAATGGCACCCTGAAGTGCCTTCCCGGAATCATTCCTGAAATGTACGACTACTTATCTGAATATTTTGAAACAGGAAAAATCAGGTTTTATGAAGAGCTGAAAGGAGACTATTCTGAGGAGCTCATAAAATTCATAAGAATAAGCGGCCTGGGCAAAAAAAGAATATTTGCCATATATGAAATCCTTGGAGCAAAAGATATTGCTGACCTCAAAGAAAAGATAAGCCGGAAAAACAGTTTCAAAAATATACTTAAATCTCCAAAGCTTGAAAAAGACCTCCTGACAAAGACACACCTTGAAAGGCTGGTGCATTCCATTGATTATTATGAAAGCACAGCAGCATTATATCCCAAGGGGTATATAGATTTTTTCATCAATGCATTAGTAAGCAGGTTTAAGGA
The DNA here is from genome assembly GCA_002068775.1 of Actinobacteria bacterium ADurb.Bin346. GTDB lineage: Bacteria > Actinomycetota > Humimicrobiia > Humimicrobiales > Humimicrobiaceae > Fen731. Next base: position 1,550 of record MWAX01000122.1, read on the forward strand.
TATAAAGGATGTACACAGGGTGACGGTTACAGGCTCTCTCAGGCGCAGGAAGTCATTTGTAAGCGACATTGACCTGCTTGTAATGACAAAGTCAAATCTGAAAGGCTTTGATTTTGCCGGCAGTGAGTTGTTTCTGAAAGAAGTCGCAAAACTTCCTTTTATAAAAACAACCGGCAAAAGAGATCTAAAGCATTTAACTTTAAGTGAAAGATTTGAAACGACTTATGGAATAGATATAGAAGTGATAGTATCGAGCGGCCCCAGATGGGCAGCAGATCTTTTTTATACGACCGGCAGTAAAAAACATGTCAGAAGAATTGAAGAATTAGCACTAAAATCTGATGTTTTTACCGGAGCTGCAGGCTTGTCCATAGACAGTATTTACCGGCAAGACAACCCGATGCGGGATATTATTTCAATATTCACAGAAAAATATTTTAATTTTCCTGAAAAAACTTATCCTGGATCAGCCACTCCAGGCATGAAAAATTATGAAGAAGGGCAGGATTATTCAGACTGTATTATATACGAAAGCCTTGGCCTTGAATATGTTCCCCCTGAGCTTCGCGAAGACAGGGGTGAGATAGAGCTTGCGAAAAGATCTGCACTGCCTGTGCTTGTAAAACCTGGCGATATAAAAGGCGATCTGCATGTACATTCTTTTTGGAGTGACGGGCTTATAGAGGTTGAAGATATAAAAAAAAGCTGTAAGGAAATGGGCTATGAATATCTGGCGCTCAGCGACCATTCTGTAAGCAATACTTACGGCAATGGCCTGGACGATAAAAAGATGCTTGAAAAAATAAAGTATGTAAAGAGCATCCGCAAAAATATCAGGGATTTTAAATTGCTGGTCGGGGCTGAAATTGACATCAGGGGCGTTTCCCTGCTTGACTATGATGAAAGCATTATTTTAAAAACTGATATCGCACTTGCTTCGATGCACTCAAATTATCTAAATACCATTGAAGAAAATACTGCCAGGATAATAGGCGCACTTCAAAATCCACTAATAGATGCAATTGCGCATCCCACGGGACTGGTTTTCGGCGCCAGGGCACCCTATGTATTTGATATGGAGAGAATATTTGGTGCAGCAGTAAAATATGATAAAGCTCTGGAAATAAATTCCTATCTTTTAAGGCTTGATATAAATGATGGCCACGCTGCAGATTTTAAAAAAATGGGAGGCAAAGTTGTGATAAACACAGACTCTCATCGGCCTTCAAATCTTGCGATGATGTATTTGGGTGTGGAAGTTGCAAGGCGGGCAGGCCTTGAAAGAGACGATGTAATAAATACCAGGTCCTTTAAAGAGCTCATTGCCTGGAAAAAAAACAGGCATCGTTATTAAAACGGGCAGCTACTTATTGTCTTCATAATATTTAAACACTTTTTCTTTTTTAAAGTCAGGCCTGAACATATCTTCTACAGAAAGGGAATAATGATCCTGCACCCATCCGTTTTCAAATCCGAGTTTTTCAGCATAAGAAGTGACTTCGCGGTATTCACCGGCTGTCACATTACGGGAAAGCTCAGGATATCTGTAAGCTTTATACTCCGGGTGATATTGGGCCATTATGCTAAGGCCAATATCTTCAGAAAGTTCATTTTTTATAAAGTCAAGAGTATCTTTAATTCCGTCAATATTATCCGGCAGTACAAGAAGCCTGATCAGCAGCCCTTTAAGCGCGATGCCGTTTCTGTCAAGCACAAGCCCGCCGACCTGCCTGTGCATTTCTTTAATGGCTGCCCTGCTGTTTTCAACATAATTTTTTACGCCTGAATATTTAAAAGCCATTTCATTGCTGCTGTATCTTATGTCAGGCATATATATATCCACAATTCCATCCAGCATCTTAATGATTTCAGATTTGTCATAACCGCCTGTGTTATACACTAATGGGATATAAAGCCCTTTTGCAGCAGCATCAGCAACTGCTTTTATTATCTGCGGTATCCAGATTGTGGGAGATACAAGATTTATATTGTGGCAGCCAGTTTGTTGGAGGCTTAACATTTTTTTTGATAATTCAAGAACCGATAAAAACCTGCCATGGCCCTCCTGGCTTATCTGATAGTTCTGGCAGTAGACACATTTCATATTGCAGTGTGTAAAAAATATTGTCCCTGAGCCAAAGCTGCCGGAAATAGGGGGCTCCTCGCCGTGATGCGCCATTGCAGAGGAAATTTCCGCCTCGTATCCTGCTTTGCAGAATCCTTTGCTGCTTGTGTGCCTGTTGACCCTGCACTCATGCGGGCAGAGAGTGCACTCATGAAGAAGTCCATCAAGTTTTGCAATAAGCTCATCGCTTATATTGTATTTTTTCTGACAACTCTTTACCACAGGTAAAATTTTAACTTTTTTATTATTATTTTTGAATAATCCAACTTAAAAAGCAGCCCACTTAAAAGCAGCAAGTATTATTAATTATATATTTACATAAATGCATAAATATAGTATGATTTTCCTGCTTTATTTTTTTAAATAAAATCCATATTTAAAAAATTCTGTCAGGTAAGGAAAAAATCTGGAATACATGCCAATAAACAAGTGGCCGGAGGATGAACGCCCGAGAGAAAAACTGATAAAGTCAGGAAGCGCAAGCCTGACAAATTCAGAGCTTCTGGCAATAATTCTCAGGACAGGAATAAAATCCGAAAATTTCAGGCAATCTGCTCTGGAGCTGGCAAATAATATATTATTCCAGTTCGGAGGCCTGCAGCCGCTGACTGACATCACTGTAAATGAGCTTGCATCAATTAAAGGTATAGGCAATGTAAAAGCAGCACAGGTTATAGCTGCAATTGAACTTGGCAAAAGAGCGATAGCAGATAAAAACGGAAGCAATATAAGCTTTAAGTGCAGTGAGGAAGTGGCAAATTATTATATACCTCTCCTGAAGGATTTAAAAAATGAACAATTCAGGCTGCTGCTGCTCAATATAAAGAATAAGATAATTAAAGATGTCATGGTATCGCAGGGCTCGCTGACTTCCTCAATTGTGCATCCAAGAGAAGTCTTAAAAATTGCCATTAAAGCTTCTGCAGCTTCGGTGATTTTTATGCATAATCATCCGAGCGGAGACCCTGAGCCATCAATAGACGATATTGAAATAACAAACAGGCTCTGCAAATCATTTTCCATTGTTGGGATTAATGTCCTTGACCATCTGATAATTGCTGAAAGCGGGTATTTCAGTTTCAAGCAGAAAAACATGATTTAAATAAAGTCATTTATTCTATTAAAACAGGTCTTTAAATTTTTAATACATTTTTCTGAAGAATTTAAGAAAATTTCCTGTTAAAATGTGGTTGTTTCTTGCAACTGAAAAGAAAGGAAAAGATGGACATTAAAGAAGGTATAATAAATCTTGAAACAGGATATCCAGAAAAGTTCAAAGAATTAAAAAATAATATATTCAGCCTTGAATTTATCGTTGCAGAAAGAAAAGCTTTTCTAAGTACACAGAAGCTCATGTATAAGGCAAAATTAAAAGTGTATGAGGATAAAAAAGAGGTAAACTTCTTTGAAATGCTTACAGACAGCGCTTCAGGTTTTTCTTCCGGAAGCAGTTATATGGATATGTCTCCAGGATTTGGATTTAAAGCTGAAAAAACAGTTTACATGTCAGGCAGGGGCAGGGAAGGCACTATTGTGGAGCAGTCGATTCTCTTTGGTAAAAAATATCAGTACAGCTTTGATTATGATAAAATACGTAAATCGGTAGAAGGACTTGCATCCAATTATGGTTATAAATTCTCAGTAGTGCTGTCTGAAAGAAACCTGTAGTATTACCTGTTGTGTCATCTAAAAATCTATATGAAAGCATATTCGTATTATTGACTAAATATTTTTTTTTTAATAATATATGCACTGCTAAGTT
>MWAX01000123.1 GCA_002068775.1 Actinobacteria bacterium ADurb.Bin346
ATAACTGCGCATATATTTTTGTATATATTCATGAAATTCTTCAAAATCCACAATGTTGTTTTGGAGTATTTTGTAGATTTTTTCAACTTCTATGATTCCATATTCATGGACAAGAAGATTTCTTAATCCAGCCATCGGTCTGATCTTTTTTGCAAATTCTTTCGGTATGATTTCTTTCTCACCCAATCTATCAATAATCTCCACATATTCTTCGACCTGATTCTCCCTCAAAGAAGCAAGAATATGATTTCCAATATCAATGATCATCTGAATTGAAATCTGAAGGCCATAATATATAGCCCACTGGTCTTTTAATGACTCCTTTAATTGGTCAATACTGATTTTTTTAAATTCATACAACATGGCTATATTTTTATCTATAGCAATAAGTTTTTTGTCAATTGATAATCTGTCAGTCATTTAATTTATCCTGTAATAAATTTAAGAAAGTTTTCTTTTAAGCATCTTGTAATCCATATATTTATTTATAGAATCAACCTCAAACCTTATTCTTTGACTTTCATTTTTAGAATAGATCAGCTTCCCGTAATAGATTACACGATGCTTTAGTAAAGCAGCAGCGTAATTCAAAACTACTAAATCGATTTTGTTTGTTTTTAATATATCCATTAAATCAGTCATAACTTCTGCCTGATATCCATACCTGTAGTCTTTCTCATCAATCTTTCTTTCATCAATGAAGATGGCAATGTCAATATCACTAAGCTTATTACAGGTCCCTGTCGCCACTGAACCGAAAATATAAGCAAAAAGAATTTCTTTTCTGTCTTTAAAATAATTATTTAAAGTTTCTTTTATCGAGTTGATTTTATTCAATGTGTCTGCTTTTTTCATATTTTATAAATATCTTTGATTTTATTAAAAAATTATTTGACGCTCACATAATAATTATAAGGAAATGAAGAAAAATCATCAAATAAGTCAAAGACAGCAGGCTTTTTATATAAAGAATCTAAATCCGGCTGGAAGTCAGTTTATTCAACTTCGAATTCATTTTCTCTTAATTTTGCTATGACTGCTTCAAGCTGCTTACCCTGTTTTTTACAACCTTCCGGTATTGTCATTTTCCTGCCCAGGGTATTTCTTACAATCGGGTTTGCAACTCCAAGAAATCCCATTTCTTTCATAATGCTGATAAGCTCAGGATATTCTTCAGTCAATTCATATAAGGTTTTATTAAGTAAGATCTTTTTCGTCAAGCAGCCTCTTTTCTCCCTGCAGACTCCTTAATCCGGCAATGTCCATGGTAAGCTCAACAGTCCCGAGATAGTTGGCGCTTTCATCCCTTATTGCTATAAATCTTATAAAAACAAATTTCTCATTAAAATTTATCCAGTAGTCTGCGTGATCTTTTTTACCGGCTTTAAAGGCTGCCAGGATTTTCTCCACTGCATCTACACTCTGTGGGGGATGGCAGTTCTGGACTTTTCTTCCTATGATGGATTTTGTCCTTACAAATATCCTTTCTTTATTATCTGAAAAATATCGAACAGTATCATCTTTATCAATGAATGTTAAATCTACAGGAAGGCTGTTTAACATCCACATAAGCTCTTTTAACTTCAGTATCCCGGTGGGAAGCTTGACTTCTTCTTTTGCAGTTATTTCCGGCTCCTGAACAACATTTCTTTTTATGTCTTCGATTATTGCAGAAGTTTGCGCAGGTTTTTCTATGAATGTATATCCGATATCATCGCTTTCTTTCAATATTTCCACCCAGTCTTCTGGTTTAAGCTTTTCCATGGATGCCGGAAATAGAATATTCTCCTCCTTAAAAATCATGCCATCAACTTCCTCAATAAGCGGAGCTACATAATCATTTATATAAGCCTTCGGATTTTTAAACGCCTGCTCTTTGTCAGCATCGGTTAACGCATTTTTTAAAAGTTCTCTTATTTCATTATGTTTTCCCCACATGACCTTTGAAGGACCCATGAATCCGTATCTTTCAAGTAAAGGAAACAGCAATTGTTCCTTTCTTACATAATGGTGCTCGATCTCTTTTAAATCAATTAACAAATCCTTTATCTCTTTAATTATCTTTACAGGATCTTTTGCACCTACGTCTTCAGTAACTTTTTTGAGAGAATCTGTTAATTTCTCTATCTGCCTGTTTTCAAGCTTGAAAGTATTAACCGGGTGCCCGGGTGATTCTTCTTTTTTCATAGCCTGGGAAAGTGATGATTCAAACAGGAGCGCATGCACATTACAGAATTTTTTTATTTCATCAACAGACATCCCCTCGTTAATAAGGGACTGTTCCACCTCTGCAATTTCAGAAGACGTTATGCTGCCGGCTTCTTCATCAAATTTCTTTTTTGCATCTTCCACTGATAATCCCTTGTGCAGCTTCTGTATAATGCTTTTAATAATTTCTTTTTTATCGGCGTTTAACTTTTTCATCTCACTCATTTTCAGCTCCCTGTATAATTTAATAATATGAAGAGCTCTCTCTATATGTATGCCTTTTCTGTCTGCCTGTCAAACAGGTGGAGCTTCTCAAGGTCCACATGAAGATCTATTGGTTTTCCGACATGTGCCGTGCTTCTCGGGTTGACTCTGGCAGTGACTAAAACGCCATCTATATCAATATAAACATATATTTCTGCTCCCATAGGCTCTGTCACTTCAACAGGAGCTGTTATTATTGCATTGTCATGTTTATTATGCACAAATGCATTGTCCTCAAGGTCTTCAGGCCTGATCCCGACAACAGCTTCTCTGCCTTTAAGGTTGTTTGCTTCTATGACCTTTTTAATATTGGGTGCAGTGCTTATCTCAAACCTCGGATTTTTTAGCGTATAGTTTTCAGTAATTGTCACATCCAGAAAGTTCATAGCGGGGCTGCCTATAAAACCTGCCACAAACATGTTTGCCGGATGGTCGTACACTGTCTGCGGATCACCTGCCTGCTGTACAAGCCCGTCCTTCATGATGATGATTTTGTCAGCCATTGTCATTGCTTCAGTCTGGTCATGGGTGACATAGACTATAGTGGCATTTAGCCTCTCGTGCAGTTTTGCAATTTCGGTACGCATCTGCACGCGCAGTTTTGCATCAAGGTTGGAGAGCGGCTCATCCATTAAAAAAACCTTGGGATTTCGAACAATCGCCCTTCCAAGGGCCACTCTCTGTCTCTGGCCGCCTGAAAGCTGTTTTGGCCTCCTCTTTAACAGCTCCTCGATTTTTAAAATCCTGGCAGCTTCCTGAACACGTCTTTCGATTTCAGCTTTAGGGGTCTTCCTGAGCTTTAAGCCGAATGCCATATTATCATAGACATTCATGTGGGGATAGAGTGCATAATTCTGGAACACCATTGCGATGTCCCTGTCTTTTGGCGGCACATTGTTTACAAGCCTGTCACCTATAAAGATTTCACCTGCTGTCGCCTCCTCAAGACCTGCAATCATTCTGAGCGTGGTGGTTTTTCCGCATCCTGATGGGCCTACAAGAACCACGAACTCCCTGTCGTCGATAGTGGTGTTCATGTTGTCTACCGCCACCACATCTTCGAATTTCTTGGTTAGGTTTTTGAGCACTACCTGAGCCATTTGACATCTCCTTCTGCTATCTGGATATTATACAATGGTCCCGGAACAGACAAACTTTAAAAAACCAGAATAAATTCAGGTTTTAAAATTTCTTGCCGGGCACTGATAAAGCCATATCCGCTCTTTATCAAGGGTAATTATAGAGTAAATATTTTTTTAATGAAATACTTTATTATTTCTTATTGAGCAGCAAGTTTTATGCTATAATTCTACTACATTTTTTGACATGACCAGGGCTTTCGTTTTAGAAATTTTGCGTTCTTTATTTTTTACAGATTTTGCAGAATTTGAAAACGGTTTTTCACTATATCGCTATGATACAGGAGGAAAATTTGCTCCTTAAAAATTTTTATCTTAATACAACTGTAATCCTTGTTTTTTCATACCTGGTCGGCGCATTTCCGTCCGCTTATATTGCCGGAAAGATAAAAGGCATAGATATAAGTAAAAGAGGGAGCAGAAATATCGGCGGCATGAATGCAATCTCCAGCTTAGGGATTGCTGCAGGGATAATGGTTGCAATTGCTGATATAGGAAAAGGCACGCTTATTGCCTGGCTTGCAACTAAGTTTTCAGCCCATCACCCTTTTATTCCGCTTCTTGCAGTCGTGGCTGCAGTAGCCGGACATAACTGGATGATATATATAGGTTTTAGGGGAGGAAAAGGCATTGCAACCCTGGTGGGGGCACTGCTCTTCCTGTCACCTTTTTCCATATTGTGGCTTTACCTTTACTTTATGTCAGCAGCTATAATACTGTTTAAAGACACATATGTCTCACAGGGCGCAGCATTTTTCTTTTTTTCCTTTTTTATGTGGTACAGGGAAAACAGCCATTACTGGTGCATTGGTATGCTGATGGTGACCATTGTCTACAGTATAAAAAGTTTTTCCCTTTTCAGGACATACTTTACCGAAGGCAGGCGGGATATAAGCCCGATTGTTAAAAAAATATTCAAGCCATTTTTCAGAGATGCTTAAGGTCGAAAGCAGCGGCATTAAAATAAAACCAGGAAGAATAATTCCTGCAGCACAGGAGGTGCATATATGAAATGTCCTTTTTGCTCTGCTCCAGACACAAAAGTTATTGAAACAAGGCTGACCGATTCTGACGGCAGCATAAGGCGGAGACGGGAATGTGAAAAGTGCGGCAAGAGGTTTACAACTTTTGAAAGACTGGAAACGGCTTTTATTACTGTAATAAAGAAAGATAATACAAGACAGCCCTTTGACAGGAACAAGATATTAAGCGGTCTTATCAGAGCATGCATAAAGCGGAATATCTCCACTGCAACACTTGAAAAAATAGTTGAGGATATAGAATCTGAAATTAAAAATTTTCATTCTAATGAAATAAATTCAAGGGAAATAGGGGATATTGTCTTAAAAAAACTTAAAAACCTTGATAAAGTTGCATATATAAGATTTGCTTCGGTATACAAGCAGTTTGACAGTATAGAGCAGTTTACAAATGAGCTTTCAGAATTAAAAATAAAATGAAAATTGTTATTTTTTTAGGTTATAAATTCCTCGAGTTCCTGGCTTATGTAACGCCATATCCTGTTTCATATTTTATTGCAGGCACGGCTGCAAAAATGGTCTATTATTCAGGTAAATATGCAGATACCCTTAAAAAGAATGTTTCAATAGTCACCGGTTTACCGCAAAACGACATTAAGGTGGCAAGCATAGCAAAAAAGATCTATATTGCATGGTTTTGCAATGTGACGGATTTTTTAAAGCAGCTTTTAATAAGTAATGAGAAATTTAACAGCATGGTCGAAATTTCCGGAATAGAACATCTTAAAAAATCCCTCAAAAACGGAAAAGGCGCAGTTATATTCACGGCTCATATTGGAAATTTTGAATGGGGGGCATGCAGGATTGCGACTGAAGGGATAAATATATGGGGAACCGGCCTTATCAGGCCATATCACAGAACAAACAGGTTCTTTGAAAAAAGAAGGCTTTCAAAAGGGCTCCAGACACTTTATGTAAATAAGGTGATGTTAAATACTTTCAGGATTTTAAAAAATAATGGTGTAATTGCAATCCCTACTGACTTTGACCCGCTTGGGACTGCTGAAATATATGAATTTTTTGGCAGAAAGGCATATATTCCATCAGGTCCGGTGGAAATTTCGCTGAAATCAGGGGCGCCGCTGATTCCCAGTTTTATCTGGCGCAAAAGTAAATATAAGCACTTTCAGATAGTAGGAGAGCCCCTTGATCTTGAAAGAGACGAAAAAAAATTTGAAACCAGGAAAGAATTGATTGCATTTAATATGAAAAAAATGATTGCTGTACTGGAAAAATATATAAAAGAGCATATTGAGGAATGGGAAATGTTCCACAATATATGGGCCGAATAATCTGAAATTAAAATTTTTATAATAAAAAGAACTTATGACAAAAAGAGCTGAATGAAAGTACTAAAAGATTTCACAGTCAGCGAAGCCTGGCATACAAAAACAATTAATGAAACCAGGGATATGCTGTCTACTGATATAATATTGGGCCTCAGTGAAGAAGAAGCTGCAAAAAGACTTTCAGAAAATGGACCAAATGAGTTTGAAGAAAAAAAAGGCCGGTCCCCCTTTAAGATATTCATATCACAGTTCAATGACTTCATGATATGGATACTTATTGCTGCAGCGCTTATTTCAGGCATAATAATCAGGGAAATAACCGACGCAATAGTGATTCTTGTGATACTCATAATAAATTCAGTGCTTGGATTTGTCCAGGAATACAGGGCAGAAAAAGCATTGCAGGCATTAAAAGAGCTTGCTGCACCAGCAGCACTGATAATAAGGAGTGGAGCGGAGCAGCAATTAAGCTCCAGATTAATTGTCCCTGGTGACCTTATTAAACTTTCAAGCGGTGACCTTGTGCCGGCAGACTGCAGGGTAGTCAGCAGTGTAAACCTTCAGGCAAATGAATCTATAATCACTGGCGAGTCCCTGCCTGTTGATAAATTTACAGAAGCCCTTACAAGGGATAGCCTTCCGCTTGGAGACAGAGTAAATATGCTGTTTTCCGGGACAACCATTACAAAAGGAAGATGCAGCGCAATTGTCACAAGCACAGGTAAAAATACTGAGATTGGAAAAATAGCAAGCCTTGTCCAGGAAAAAGATGATATGACACCTTTACAGAAAGAGTTGAAAACAGTCGGTACAAGGATAGGTATTATTTGTCTTTCTGTAAGCGCAGTAGTTTTTTTAGCAGGAATGCTCAAAGGTTTTTTTGCAATATCACAGGGCATATCAAGCGCAACAAGAGGGGATATTATTTCAGAGATGTTCCTTGTTGCTGTGGCTCTTGCAGTTGCCTCAATACCTGAAGGCCTCCCTGCAATTGTGACAATTTCTCTTGCGCTCGGAGTCCAGAAAATGGCTAAAAACAATGCAATAGTGCGCAGGCTCAGCTCTGTAGAGACCCTTGGAAGTGTCTCTGTTATCTGCACAGATAAAACCGGGACATTGACCCAGAATAAAATGGTGGTGCGTAAGATCTTTAATGGTCTTAATGAATTTAAAGAATATGAAAAACAGAAAAAAGACAGTGAGAGCCTAAAAGAGATTTGCGAAACTGAGGGCAGCCACGAAGAAAATCTTTCGGATAATAAACCTGCAGTAGCTTGCATACCGGAAGACGATATTTCCGTCAAATTCCTTATTGAAAATGCAGTGCTCTGCAATGATGCATATTATATTGACAAAAATACATCAAAATTAGCCGGCGATCCTACAGAAACCGCCCTCATAGAGCTCGGGCAGTTCTATTCACTCGATAAAGACAGTCTTGAATTCATACTGCCCCGGGAATACGAAGAGCCCTTTGACTCAATAAGGAAAATGATGACAACTGTGCACAGGTTAACAGATAATTATTTTTCTCCGGGTGGATCGGGAGGCTATTCAGACTCCCACCCCCTTTCTGCGTTGAAAAATACGGCGCCCGACAAAAAAACCGGAGGGTATCTTCTTTTATGCAAAGGGGCTCCGGAAGTTATTATTAAAAAATGCTCAAGGGTTTTAAAAGATAATTCAGTTGTTTCTCTTACAGAACAGGACAGGAAAAAAATCAGCCGCATAAATATATCGCTTGCCAATGAAGCAATGCGCAATCTTGCATTCGCTTTTAAATATGTTGATGAGATCCCAAAAGATAAAAAAATAGAATCACTTGAAAAAGACCTTATATATAATGGCATGGTCGGCATGATAGATCCGCCAAGGCCTGAAGTCTATGATGCAGTTGCCCGCTGCAGACAGGCAAATATTAATATCATTATGGTTACCGGCGACCATAAGCTTACTGCAAAAGCAATTGGTAAAGAGCTTGGAATACTTGGTCCGGAAGACAGAATAGTCGAAGAAGAGGAGTTTATAAATATTTCAGATGAAGAGCTTGCTGATGAGATCGAAAAAATAAAAGTCTTTGCAAGGGTCTCTCCGGAGCACAAAGTATCAATAGTTGATGCGCTCAAAAAAAATGATCATATAGTTGCAATGACCGGGGATGGCATCAATGACG
>MWAX01000124.1 GCA_002068775.1 Actinobacteria bacterium ADurb.Bin346
AATTGTTATACCTCTTTCCTGCTCCTGTATCATCCAGTCCATGACAGCAGCGCCATCATCGACCTCACCTATTTTGTAGGTCTTGCCCGTATAATACAATATACGCTCGGTCGTTGTGGTTTTACCGGCATCTATGTGTGCAGCTATTCCAATATTTCTGATTTTTTCCAATGCTACTTCTCTTGCCATAACAATTACCTTTTTGCCCTTAAACTTCTATAAAAGACAAAACTATACCTTTACAATAAAATGTTTTTTTTAAAAAATTAATTATTTATAACTGCAATAATTAAAATAGCTTTTTTGGGGCTTTTTTCTGCAGCTATTACCATCTGTAATGAGCAAAAGCTCTATTTGCTTCTGCCATTTTGTGTAAGTCTTCTCTCTTTTTTACGCTATTGCCTGTATTGCTTGCACCATCAAGTATTTCATTTGCAAGTCTTTCTGACATGGTTTTTTCACGTCTTTTTCTGGCAAAACCAATGATCCATCTTAGAGCGAGAGTATTAGCTCTTTCAGGAGTGACTTCGACTGGGACCTGATAGTTTGCGCCTCCGACTCTTCTTGACTTTACTTCAAGAAACGGCCGGACATTATCAAGACATTTATCCAGAATGCTTATAGGGTTTTCTCTGGTCTTGTCGCCAAGAATTTCCAGGCTGCCATATATTATTCTTTCCGCAGTGCTTTTTTTACCTCTCCATAAAATCTTGTTTATGAGCTGTGTAACTACCTCATTCTTATAGATAGGATCGGGTCCATTTCTTTTTTTAGAAGGATTACCTCTTCTTGCCATTCATAACTCCTTAGCAATTTTAAAACTGTTCATCATTATTTGGGTTTTTTTGCTCCATACCTGGATCTTCCAGATTTCCTGTTTTCTACTCCGCCGGTATCAAGTGTGCCCCTGACTACTTTGTACCTTACACCAGGCAGATCCTTTACCCTTCCGCCTCTTACAAGAACTATGGAGTGTTCCTGAAGGTTATGGCCAATGCCTGGAATGTAAGCGGTGACTTCGGTCCCATGTGTAAGCCTTACTCTTGCAACTTTACGCAGTGCCGAATTCGGTTTCTTGGGCGTTGTTGTATATACTCTTACACAGACCCCTCTTTTTAAAGGATTTTCCTGCAATGCAGGCGTTTTCTTTTTCTTTGCTATCGTACGTCTTCCTTTTCTTACAAGCTGATTTATTGTAGGCATAAACGACCTTACCTTTTTACCTTTCAATTAAAATAAATAATATTAATAATTAAAATTGATTCTTAACAATCAAGCTTAAAATTGCAGCCTCTATTAAGACACGAACAGAAAGATTACCACTAGCAAGTTAAAATGTCAAATAGAAAAATATCAAAAATTCAAGATATATTAAATATTTAACTCAAGATCCTGCTTCTCATCATCCTGTGTTTCATTGAAAATCCCGATTTCCTCAGGCTCCTCTTCCTGGTACCCGGGGTAGGAAAGCTCTATATTCCTGTATCTTCCCATTCCGGTGCCTGCAGGAATTGATTTTCCGATTATTACATTTTCTTTCAAGCCTATAAGACCATCGACTTTATTTTCCAGCGAAGCATCTGTCAGCACCTTTGTAGTTTCCTGGAAAGATGCTGCAGCAAGAAAACTGTCTGTTGCAAGTGAGGCTTTTGTTATTCCCATTAGATTCTGCTTGGCAGTAGCGGGCTCTTTTCCGCTTGCTAAAAGCTTTTTGTTTTCTTTTTCAAAAATAAGCCTGTCAACAAGCTGTCCGGGCAAAAACTGGCTGTCGCCTGAGTCTATGATCGTGACTTTCTTCAGCATCTGGCGGACAATTATCTCAATGTGTTTGTCATTGATATCAACGCCCTGTGATTTATAAACATCCTGGACCTGCTTTACAAGATATTGCTCACATGCTTTTATGCCGTTTATTTTTAAAATGTCATGCGGATTCCGGACACCTTCAGTTAGCTGGTCACCTGTGTTTACCATTGAGCCGTTATCAACCCTGATTTTTATCCTTATTGGGATCGGGTATGTCTTTTCCATACCGGATTCATCATTTTTAATTGTTATATTCCTGACCTTGGGATCGACATCTTCAATTATTGCCCTGCCGCTCAACTCTGAAATAATAGCATGTTCTTTTGGCCTTCTGGCTTCAAAAAGCTCGACCACCCTCGGGAGGCCACTGGTAATATCAATACCTTCAAAAGTCTTTTCATGCTTGTGGACATGTGCTTTTCTCTTTGCTGTAAAGATAATTTTTGCAAACACCTGTCCTTCTTCAACAATTATGCATTTATTGACCTGCAGGACCTCTCCTTTGGGGAATATGACATCAACAACATCGCCATTTTCCATCTTTACCTGGAACGTGACTCTGCCATTAATATGCTCTATATTGACTTCTATTGTTTCGTCGGTCTCTTTTTCAGTAAAGTCCTCTTTTTTGAGACCAAGCTGGTCAAGAAGTTCCTTTTTTAAGAGAAGCTTTCCGGTTACAGGCGCCTTGACTGATCTCTGTATAACTGTCGATGCCACACCACCGGTATGGAATGTGCGCATTGTAAGCTGCGTTCCGGGCTCGCCAATTGACTGGGCAGCAATAATACCTACTGATTCGCCAATAGCAATAAGCCTTCCCGTTGCCAGGTCCCTGCCATAACACTGTTGACAAACACCAAACTCCGACTCACATGTAAGCGGCGAGCGGACTTTTACGCTTTCAATATTTGCATGTATCAGGTTATGGATCTCCTTTTCTGTTATTTCTTCCCCCGCATTCAGGAGCACTTTGCGCGTTTTTGTATTTATGACATTATCGGCACAAATCCTTCCAATAAGGTTTAGGTTTGGCTCGCCTTCAAGAGTAAGGACATACAGTGAAATGCCTTCCTCCGTGCCGCAATCTGCTATCCTTACTATTGTGTCCTGTGAAACATCAACAAGCCTCCTGGTAAGATAGCCCGAATCGGCAGTTCTCAATGCTGTGTCTGCAAGGCCCTGCCTTGCGCCATGAGTTGATATAAAGTATTCAAGTACTGTCAGGCCTTCACGGAAGTTGGACTTTATTGGCCTGTCCATAATATCGCCGCGTGCATTTGCAACAAGACCCCTCATTCCGGCAAGCTGCCTTAGCTGTTTGATGTTTCCACGGGCACCCGAAGTTGCCATCATATATACAGAATTGAATTTATCAAAATTTTTCTCCATCGCATCAGCAACGTCCTCTGATGCTTTTGACCAGACCTGTATTACTCTCTGATGTTTTTCATTCTCGCTTAAAAAACCATCTCTGAAATAGCTTTCTATCTCGTCAATTTTTCTCTCTGCTTTTTCAAGTATTTCTTTTTTCTTCTGTGGTACCTCTATATCTTCTATTCCAACTGTCAAGCCTGATGCAGTTGCATATTTGAATCCTGTTTCCTTTATATTATCAAGAATAGTTGAAACCTCAGATGTGGGATATTTATTAATACAATCTGAAATTATAGATATGAGGGTCTTTTTATTGATTTCTTTGTTTACAAACCCGTAATCATCAGGCAGCGCCATGTTAAATATTATCCTGCCTGCAGTTGTCTGGATGACCTTCTTGTTTATCCTGACTTTTATCACATTATGAAGCGTGATCAGCCCATAATTATAATCTATCAGTGCATCATCCGGAGTATGGTAATATCTTTCTTTTGTTTTACCGGAGTCTCTTTCAGACGTCAGATAGTAGAGCCCGAGCACCATATCCTGGGATGGTATTGTTACAGGCTGGCCGCTTGCCGGTGAAAGTATATTGTTTGATGAAAGCATCAGCACGAGCGCTTCAGCTTTGGCTTCATTTGAAAGCGGTACATGCACAGCCATCTGGTCACCGTCAAAGTCGGCGTTAAATGGCGGGCAGACAAGGGGATGTATCTGAATAGCCTTTCCTTCTACAAGTATCGGCAGAAATGCCTGTATGCCCAGCCTGTGCAGGGTAGGCGCACGGTTTAATAAAACAGGATGGTTTCTTATCACTTCTTCGAGCAAGTCCCATACCTCATCGCTGCCCCTGTCGACCATTGTTTTTGCGCTTTTAATATTCTGGGCAAAACCCTGCTCCACCAGCTCCTTCATTACAAAAGGTTTAAATAACTCAAGTGCAATTGTTTTTGGAAGCCCGCACTGGTAAAGCTTAAGTTTAGGGTTTACAACAATGACTGAACGGCCCGAATAGTCAACACGCTTGCCAAGCAGATTCTGCCTGAAACGCCCCTGCTTGCCTTTAAGCATGTCAGACAGTGACTTAAGCGGCCTGTTTCCTGCGCCAAGCACCGCTCTGCCTCTCCGTCCATTATCAAATAATGAATCAACTGCTTCCTGGAGCATCCTTTTTTCATTGTTTATTATTATTTCAGGAGCGCTAAGCTCAAGAAGTTTCTTTAACCTGTTGTTACGGTTAATCACTCTTCTGTAAAGGTCATTTAAATCTGAAGTTGCAAATCTGCCCCCGTCAAGCTGCACCATCGGACGAAGGTCCGGAGGTATAACAGGAAGGACATCAACAATCATATATTCGGGCTTATTTGCAGAGCCCTGAAAAACTGACAGTATTTTAAGCCTCTTTATTGCCCTGCTTCTCTTCTGGCCCTTGGAGTCCTTTATTGTTTCCTTTAATTCTGCAACTTCCTTTTCAACATCAATATTTTTTAAAAGCTCTTTTACAGCTTCAGCGCCCATCCCGCCATTGAAGTAATCCTTGTAGACTTCCTTCATTTTCTTGAAAAGGGACTCGTCTGAAACAAGCATTTTTTCTTCAAGATTAAGGAAGAATGTATGCGCCCTTTTTATCATATCGATTTCTTCCTCGAATATTTCTTTTTCTTCAACAATAAGCTTTTCTGCCTCTTTAATGATTTTTGCAATTTTTGCTTCAAGATCTTTTTCTGAATTTATTTCTTCATCTTCGATTGCTTCAATTTCTTTTAATTCATCGCCGTCTTTATATCGCTTCAGAAGGTCTTCCTTATTTTCAGAAATATCTGCCAGCCTTATTTCATGAAGCTCAACAGCTCTTTCAGCGGCTTCATCAGTCAGCTTCTTTATCTTTTCCCTGTCGTTTTTTATGGCTTCCCTGTTGACATGAGTGATTATATAAGAGTCAAAATAAAGGACTTTTTCAAGGTCGCGCGGGCTTATATCAAGAACATAGCCCATCCTTGACGGCACCCCTTTAAAAAACCAGATATGCGAAACAGGCGCAGCCAGGCTTATGTGGCCCATCTTTTCCCTTCTCACGTTTGAGCGCGTGACTTCAACACCGCAGCGCTCACAAATTATGCCTTTGAACCTGACTCTCTTATATTTTCCGCAGTGGCATTCCCAGTCTTTCGTGGGACCGAATATTCTCTCGCAGAAAAGACCGTCTTTTTCGGGCTTTAATGTCCTGTAGTTTATCGTCTCCGGTTTTTTTACCTCACCATTCGACCATGACCTGATTTTTTCAGGTGATGCAAGTCCAATCCTTATTGCATCAAAATTATTTACATCTATGTTAATTACCATTTATAAAACCTCCGGATATATAAAATTTTTAAAGATCTTCTTTAATATTGATATCGCTTTTAAATGTGTTCTCATCCTCAAGGTCTGGCTCACCTGCATAATAGTCCTCTTCTTCCTCTTCTTCTTCGACCTTTTCTTCCTCCTCAAAGAGTCCCTCAGCATCCTGGCCTATAAGATCTATGCCAAGCTCTTCAACTGTACGCATAAGTTCATCCTGGTCAGTGTCGACTTTGACTTCCTTGCCTTCTTCAGAAAGCACCTCCACGTCAAGGCCGAGGCTCTGCATCTCCTTAACAAGCACTTTAAACGATTCCGGAATTCCCGGTTTGTCAATATTTTCGCCTTTGACAATTGATTCATAGGTCTTGACTCTTCCAACCACATCATCAGATTTTATGGTAAGCATTTCCTGGAGAATATATGCCGCGCCATATGCCTCAAGCGCCCAGACTTCCATCTCGCCAAATCTCTGCCCGCCAAACTGAGCTTTTCCGCCTAATGGCTGCTGTGTCACGAGAGAGTACGGACCTGTGGACCTTGCATGTATTTTATCATCAACCAGATGCAGAAGTTTCATAACATAAATGTAGCCCACAGTAATACTGTCTGCTATCTTTTTACCGCTTAATCCGTCATACAGTACAGCTTTTCCGTTTTCCGGCAGTTTTGCTTTCTTTAATAACGCAACAATATCCTTCTCGGAAGCTGCGTCAAATATAGGGCAGGCACAGTGGATAGAGCCGTCTGTGCTTGCTGCTGCTTCCTTATTGTCCCATCCGATTTTAGCAGCCCAGCCCAGGTGAGCCTCGAGGACCTGTCCCACATTCATACGGGATGGGACCCCGAGCGGGTTAAATATTATGTCTATGGGGGTGCCGTCTGCCATATATGGCATGTCCTCCTCAGGCAGGATAACTGAAATTATACCCTTGTTTCCATGCCTTCCTGCAAGTTTATCCCCAACCGATATCTTCCTCTTCTTTGCAATAAATACCCTGACAAGCTCATTTACTCCGGGCGGAAGATCGCTGCCTTCTTTTCTGGAAAAGAGCTGGACATCTATTACAATCCCTTCTTCGCCATGGGGCACTTTCAGTGAGCTGTCCCTGACTTCTCTTGCTTTCTCACCAAAAATAGCTCTGAGCAATTTTTCCTCAGCAGTGAGCTCCGTTTCACCTTTGGGTGTTATTTTGCCAACAAGGACATCGCCTGGTTTTACATAAGCGCCTATTCTGATAATTCCTCTTTCATCAAGGTTTTTGAGCATTTCCTCGCCAATATTAGGGATATCCCGGGTTATCTCTTCCGGTCCGAGTTTTGTCTGCCTTGCTTCTATTTCCTGCTTTGAAATGTGTATTGAAGAAAGAACATCTTCTTTTACAAGCCTCTCTGAAATGATTATGGCATCTTCATAGTTGTATCCTTCCCAGGGCATAAATGCCACGAGAACATTTCTGCCAAGAGCAAGCTCTCCTGCATCCGTAGATGGTCCATCAGCTATTATGTCGCCCTTTTTAAGTTTCTGTCCCTCGTCCACCAGAGGTCTCTGATTTATGCATGTACCCTGGTTTGATCTTTTAAACTTGTAAAGATTGTATTTTTTAGTCTTATTTGAATTATTGTATTTTACTACTACGCTATCGGCTGATACCCTGGTTACTGCACCATCATCTTCAGCAAGTATTATATGGCCGCTGTCACGGGCTATCTTTTTCTCCATCCCTGTCCCAACAAGCGGGGCCTCAGGGAATATAAGCGGCACTGCCTGCCTCTGCATATTGGAACCCATAAGCGCTCTGTTTGCATCATCATGCTCAAGGAATGGTATAAGTGAAGTCGCAGCGGAAAATATCTGTTTAGGTGAGACATCCATGTAATCAATCATGCCGGGCTCTGCTGCAATCACTTCACCGCCTGCAGTGCAGAGAATTTTCTTTTCAATGAAATTACCATTTTTATCGAAATTACCGGTTGCCTGTGCAATCACGTAATTTTCTTCCTTATCTGCTGAAAGATATTCAACTTCATTGGTAACTCTGCCGTTTCTGACTTTGATATATGGCGTTTCAATAAAACCATAGTCATTGAGCTTTGCATATGTTGCAAGTGAGCCTATGAGCCCGATGTTCGGGCCTTCCGGAGTCTCAATCGGGCACATTCTTCCATAGTGCGATGAATGAACATCCCTGACTTCAAAACCTGCTCTTTCCCTGGAAAGTCCGCCGGGGCCAAGCGCTGAAAGTCTTCTTTTATGGGTTATCTCAGCGAGTGGATTTGTCTGGTCCAGGAACTGTGAAAGCTGACCGCTCCCGAAAAATTCCTTCAGTGACGCAACAAGTGGCCTTATATTTATAAGGGTTTTTGGAGTGATGGTCTCTGAATCCTGGGTGGTCATTCTTTCTTTTACGACTCTTTCGAGCCTTGCAAGGCCTATGCGCACCTGATTTTGTATAAGCTCGCCAATATTTTTAATTCTCCTGTTGCCAAAGTGGTCGATATCATCTATCTCGCCCACATTATTCATAAGCTGAGTTAAGTATTTGACTATCAGGAAAATATCTTTTGCATTGAGTATCATCTGGCTGGAAGAATCTATGTTCATCTTTTTATTAATCTCTTCCAGCTTTGCAGATATACTATCGTCTATTACTTCATCAAGCTTCTGGTTTAATTTATACCTGCCGACTTTGCCGAGGTCATATCTTTTTGGATCAAAAAATAGCGCATGTATGAGGTTTCGCGCACTGTCAATTGTAGGTGGCTCACCTGGACGCAGCTTTTTATATATTTCTATCAATGCTTCCTCTTCGGTTTCAGTGACATCCTTTTCAAGAGTGTTCTTGATGCAGCCCACCTTGTCAAATGGCCCAAAGATGGAAAGCATGTTTTCATTATTTCCAAAACCAATGGATTTTAGAAAAATGGTGAGTAAAAATTTCCTTCTTCTGTCAATCCTCACATAGGCTATGTTCTTCTTGTCTGTTTCAAGCTCTATCCATGAGCCTCTGGTGGGAATGACTTTGCAAAGGTATATGTCTTTTTCGGTCTTTTTATCTATATCTGAATCATAATAAACTCCCGGCGAACGGACGAGTTGGGAAACAACCACTCTCTCTGTGCCGTTTATTATAAATGTCCCTTTATCAGTCATGACAGGAAAATCGCCCATAAAGACTTCCTGTTCCTTTTTTTCACCGGTTTCTTTATTGACAAACACTGCCTTGACTTTTAATGGTGCGGAATAGGTCATATCCTGCATCTTGCATTCATCAGCATCAGCGTTTATATCACCAAAACTATAGCCTTCAAATTCCAGAGACATTGTTCCCGTGAAGTCCTCAATTGGAGAAATATCCTTCAGGGCTTCTCCAACACCTTCTGCCAGGAACCACTCAAAAGATTTTTTCTGAATGTCCAGGAGATTCGGTATCTCCATTACTTTAGGGATTTTCCCGAAGTTATACCTTTCAATCTTTTTCTTTTTAAGCATTAATAATCATTCTCCTTACAGATAAAAATAATTTTCAATAAAAATATGAGCATACTGCAGAATCATGCAGCAGCATGTAATGGAATAAAAAATAAGAAAAAAATAAGCACAGTTTTTAACTGCAGGTAATTGCAGAAATCTTAAATAGGACAAACTGACTTGAAGTATAATAGCAGTAATTACACAAATGTCAAGAACTATTTAACGAAAATTTTTTAGAGATTTCTTACATATTTCTACCTTAGCCTGGCCCTGATGGAAATAACTGCTAAATTCTGTTTAATTTTTAATTAATGCTAACCCTTGAAATAATAAAATACCAGTTTTAATTCAAAATTTCTTTTATAGCCTTCTCAATTTTTTCTTCACTGATCATATAATTATCTTCAAGGATAGGAGCATAAGCAACAGGTGCGTTTGGCGGTGTTAAAATTCTTACAGGTGCATCCAGATAATCAAAACCTTTTGTAGCTATTAGTGCCGCAACATCAGTAGCCATATTGCATCTGGGATTATCTTCATCAATTATTAAAACCTTGCCTGTCTTCTTTAAGGAATTTAGAATAATCTCTTCGTCCAGCGGAGCTAACCATATTGGGTCAATCACCTCTGCACTTATATTTTCTTTTTCCAGTTTTTCAGCAACTTTTAGAGCTCTGTTCACTAAAAAAGAAAAAGAAACCACTGTTATATCCTTTCCCGACTTTTTAACTTCACCTTTACCAAATTTTAACTCATAGTCTTCTTCAGGTACGTCTCCAGTTATGTTATATAACATCTTATGCTCAAAAAGAATTACCGGATTATCATTTCTTATAGCTGCAAGAAGACCGCCTTTCACATCATGAGGCGATGATGGGGCCAAAGCGTACCAGCCAGGTATATGGACAAAAAGAGAATATAATGTCTGTGAATGATGTCCTGCATTTCGCCAGCCACAACCCATTAAAGTTTTTACAGTAATTGGCACTATTACCTGCCCTCCAAACATAAACCTCAACTTTGGAGCCTGATTCAGAAATTGGTCAAATGAAACTCCTGCAAAATCCACGTACATAAGTTCAACAAGAGGTCTTAGCCCTGCCATTGCTGCACCAATGGCAGCCCCTATAAAACCTGATTCAGATATTGGAGTGTCAAAAACTCTCTTATTCCCAAATTCCTTGATCAAACCTTTTGAAACGCCATATGGCCCTCCCCATGCATCCTCGATTCCCTGCTCTTCTCTTCCTGCTCCTCCGGCAATATCTTCTCCCAACATTATCACATTGCTGTCTTTTCTCATTGCGATTCTAATTGCTTCATTTACAGCTGCTTTATATGTTAATTGTCTTCCCATTCAATGCTCCTTATATTATCGTTTAACAATTTTTAATTTAATTTCTGATACAAGAATTCCAGGTTACATAATTCAATTAATAAAACAGTATTGCATAAGATTACACGTATACATCAGTATCGATATCTGAAACATCTGGAATAGGGCTTTTATCTGCAAATTCTATTGCGCCCTCAATTTCTTTTTTTGCTTTGGCATCAATAAGATTATATTCATTTTCATCCAGGATATTATTTTCAATCAAATATTTTTTAAAGTTTAATATGCAATCTCTTTTCCTATATTCTTCAATCTCTTTATCTGTCCTGTATCCTTCAGGCTCTCCCACATAGTGTCCCGCATATCGGTAAGTATCAAGAACAAGTAACGTAGGTCCTTCACCTTTTCTTGCCCTTTGCACAGCTTCAGACATAGCTTTATATACTTCCAGCACATTCATCCCATCAACACTGACTCCAGGAATACCATACGATATCGCTCTGTCTGCAAGATTTTTTATATTACAATTATACTCAACGGGTGTTGACTCAGCGTAATGATTGTTTACCAGAACAAATATAGATGGCAGTTTCCAGATTGACGCTAAATTCAGGGCTTCATGAAAAGTACCCTGGTTACAGGCGCCATCACCAAATAAAACAACTGACACTTCTTTGGTGCCTTCTATTAAAGACTTCAGTGCCGGCCCATTTGCCTGAGGTATTCCTCCGCCAACGATACCAGTAGTCCCCATTAATCTTTTCTTTACATCCATTATATGCATAGAGCCGCCTCTTCCCCTGCAATAGCCAGTGGCTTTCCCCTGAAGTTCAGCCATCATAAGTTTTGTATCAAGACCTTTTGCAATACAATGTCCGTGCCCTCTGTGATTACTGAAGACGTAGTCATTTTCATCTAATGCAGCAATTACTCCCACTCCAGTCGATTCTTCACCATACCCTAAATGGCACCCTCCGGGGATTTTACCCTCTCTGTATAGCCTGTCGACAGATAGTTCAAAATACCTGATAGTTAACATCTGCCTTAACATCTCTTTTAATTTTACACTGCTTAAATCCAACATTGCCTCCTTAATTCTCTTATATTCAATTTTTAAAAATTTTGTCTAATCATATAACAATTTTGTAACTTTAAACTTCTTGATCTGTTTTTCATCCAGATTACAGCCAACTCCTACACTTTCTGGAAGCAGCAAATTACCAGAACTATCCATTTGTATAGCTGAATCTATTATATCTTCCCTTAAATATACTTCAGATGGTGCAATATCAGAATCATATAAAACATTATCTAAAGAGCACAATGCTAACCCGAAGAAACTTCCGATACCCGATTCCGGCATTTGACCAATCCATACAGGCACCCCGGCGGATTTACATAAATCATGAATCGCTATGGCTTTCTTAATCCCACCGACTCTCTGTATCTTTATATTTATTATTTTACAGCAGCCTATGTCTAATGCATTTTTACAATTCGTAAGGGAATCTATGCTTTCATCTAAACAAATAGGTGTGCTGATTTTATTCTGCAAAATATAATGGTCATATAAATCTCTGTAGTGTAAAGGTTGCTCAATTTGAGTTAATTTGTAGTTATCAATTTCCTCAAATATCCTGATATCTTCTAATGTATAAAATGAGTTTGCATCAACAGTTAAATCAATATTACCAAAGTTTTCTCTTATCTTCTTAATTGGCTCAATATCCCATCCTTTTTTTATTTTAATTTTGATACTTCTGCTGCCATAATTTAAAAATTTCTCAACTGTTTTTAATAAATCATCAATGGAAGGTTTTATGCCAATAGAGACTTTCCATGGTATTTTTTTATCTTGTCCTCCTATAAATTTGAAAAGCGGTATATTCTCTCGTTTTGAAAACAAATCCCATAGCGCAGTTTCAACTCCTGCCTTTGCAAAATTATTGCCCCGGATATCTGTAAAAATTTTATCTATGACCTC
>MWAX01000125.1 GCA_002068775.1 Actinobacteria bacterium ADurb.Bin346
ATAAGGGCCTCGTAAAAAACGCAGATCTTATCTCTCCGGGGCAGGTGCTTAAAATACCGGCACTGCCTGGGGATTTAAAAAAGTAATAACAGATAGCGGTCAGGGCTTTAAGCAGAAATGAATATGAATCAGTGCGTCTGCCGGATGGAAAATAAAAAGTAAGCGTTGTAACGATTGGCAAATGGTATTATAACCTGCTCTTAATGTCATAAAGGAAACCGCCTTTCATTCCTTCAAGTGCGTGGCTTGTAACAAGGGCTTTTGGATCTATTTCCTGTATAAAAGCTTGAAGCTTTAAAAGATCGCTTTTTTTGCAGATTATGTTTAGAATATTTATTTCTCCATCCTTACCGGTCCCGTGATAACATGTGAGGCCAAAACCTTTAAGTCTGAGATGATGCTCTATTTTATCACTATGTTTCTTTGAGATAATATTAACGCTCAATATTTCCTTTGTTATTTTTTCAGATATTATTATTCCTATCAGGAGTCCGAGAGAGAAACCGGCACCATAGGCAAGTATGTGATAGATATTAATCCCCTGTTTTACGGCATTTGAAATAACTGTTATTGAAATTGTAAGGGCTACTGCTGCTTCAAAAAAACCGATGATCATGGACAGAGCTTTTTTACCCCTTACCATCATTATGAGTCTGACGGTGCCAAAAAGCACCTGTGTCATTATTGTCACAAAGATGATTGCTGTCCATATTACTGTATTTAAAAGCATAATATATAAAATCCTTTACTTTTATAACCTGCAATATCATACTCTGATTAAATAAAAACACAATAAAAATAACAGAAGCAAATAATCTAAGACTAAGCCGAAATAAGAATTATCATTTATCAATTTTTTTACTCTTGCTCTTAAAGTTAAAACAAATAAAATAATTACAGGTATCAAAACAGAAGAAGGCGTCAATGAAAGAAGCATATCTTTATAAAAAGCTTGTGGGCTTAAAGGTCAGGTGTGATCTCTGCAATCACAGATGCGTAATAGAAAATGGCAATAAGGGAATTTGCGGAGTGAGAAAAAACACAGACGGAGTCCTTTTCAGCATGGTTTATGACAAGGTTATCTCGGAAAATGTAGATCCTATAGAAAAAAAGCCTCTTTTTCATTTTTTGCCGGGCTCTCTTTCATTATCAATTGCAGCACCAGGTTGCAACTTTAAATGTTTTTTTTGCCAGAACTGGCAGATTTCACAGGCGCCGTGTGATTCTGATTCAATTGAAGGACGAAAAATACCGCCGGAAAAGCTTGTTCAGGATGCAGTGCGGAATAATTGTTTGAGCATATCTTATACTTATACTGAGCCAACCATATATTTTGAACTTGCATACGACACAGCTAAAATTGCAAAAGAAAATAAAATCAGGAATGTTTTTGTTACCAACGGATTTATGTCTTCGGAATGTCTTGAAATGATATGCCCATACCTTGATGCAGCAAATATTGATTTAAAAAGTTTTTCAGAATCTTTTTATAAAGATTGTGCCGGCGGACGCCTTGGCCCTGTTCTCGAAAATATAAAAAGAATGCACAATATGGGTATATGGATAGAAGTTACGACCCTTCTAATTCCCGGTTTAAATGACAGTGAAAAGGAAATATCAGAAATTGCCGGTTTTTTAAGCAATTTAAGCAATGCTATACCCTGGCATATAAGCGCTTATTACCCGCAGTATAAATCAAGAATTGATGCTACAAAGCATCAGAGCATCTTAAATGCTGTAGAAATTGGTAAAAAAGCAGGATTGAAATATGTTTATGGGGGAAATATTGCAGGCGGAAGCATTGAAAATACTTTTTGCAGCATATGCGGAAATGAAAATATTAAAAGAGCGGGATTTTCCATCGCAAAAAATAAATTAATCAACGGGTCATGTGGTAACTGCGGCAATAAAATTGAAGGTGTATGGGAAAAATAATAAAAAGAATATAAAAAATAAAACGAATGAGCGAAGAAATACTGGTAACTATTGCCGGCGCAGGTGTTGTTGGCTGTGCCACAGCTTATGAGCTTTCAAAAGTAATAAATGGAAATATAGTCATTGTAGAAAGAAATAATTCTGTAAAGGGTGAGAACCAGTCTTCAAGAAACTCCGGAGTTATTCACGCGGGAATATTTTATCCGAGGGATTTTGGTCCTCTGAAAAGCAGCCTTTGTGTGAAAGGGAACAGCTTGCTTTATGAATTCTGTGAAAAAAACAATGTCCCCTATAAAAAGTGCGGAAAACTTGTGGTGGCAACCAGCCCGATGGAAGAAGAATACCTTGAAGATGTTTTAAGAATTGCAAAAGAAAACGGAGTTGAAGGCATCAGCACCCTTGATAGAAACCAGATAAATAAAATCGAGCCCAATATTAATGCTGTGTCTGCCATTCATGCACCAAGTTCAGGCATAGTCGAATCAACAGGCCTTGTTGAAGCATTATATAACAGGGCAGAAGAAAATGGTGCAATTTTTATTACATCCAATGAGCTGACAGATATAAATCCCTGCGCCCGTGAAGGATTCAATATCGGGATCAGGTCAGTTAATGGAAATGAGCAATTTAAAACAAAAATATTCATTAACAGCGCCGGACTGTATTCAGATGAAATTGCAAAAAAAATCAATCCGGAGCTGAATTATATTATGGATCCCGTAAAGGGCGAGTCTGCAAAATTTTCCTCACTCAGGCGAAAAAATATCCGGCTAAGCGGGATGAGCATATATCCGGTTCCATTTGGATATCTCCCGGATGGTGAAAGACTCAATGTACCGTTTAAACAATTTTTAGAGCTTTTCAAACAGCATAAAGTCACAAAATCTGTTGGGGTGCATATTTCTCCTACGTTTGATTCTGATAGCATATTTACCGTCGGTCCGGCTTATTCAATACCTGAAAGCAGGCAAGACTATAAACCATCAAGAAAAGAAAGTTATTACCTTGACAAGGTGCTGCAGTTTTTACCGGGTTTAAAACAGGAGGATATCAGCCTTCATCAGGTGGGGATAAGAGCAAAGCTCAAAGACAGATATGATTATGTCATTGAAAGAGATGAAAGCTTTTCCGGGTGTATAAATCTGGTCGGGATAGATTCACCCGGCCTCACATCATCACTGGCAATTGCAAAATATGTAAGAAAAATGGTGCTGGAAATACTGCAGTGAGAAATAATTCTTAAATGAAACAGGTTTAATTTTAATATGATTTATTTTATAATAGACATTCATCTTATACAGGCGGCATAGCCAAGTGGTAAGGCAGAGGTCTGCAAAACCTTTATCTCCGGTTCAAATCCGGATGCCGCCTCCATCAGAGGAGTGTTATCTTGAGAAAAACCAGGATTATCTGCACAATCGGCCCTTCGAGCGCTGACCCGGCAATTCTTGAAAAACTCATGCTTAACGGGATGGACATTGCAAGGATAAATACCTCCCACAGCAGCATGGAAGATGCGCTGGCTAAAATTAATTTAATAAGAGATATAGCAAAAAGAAATAAAATAGATACAGGTATTCTGCTTGATTTACAGGGTCCAAAAATACGGATCGGAAAACTTGATGATGACATCTTTCTTGAAGATAATCAGGACATTATATTTACATCTTTTTTGACAGATAATGCCAAAACTGCCTCAGATGTTGCTAGGAAACCTTATCCGGAGACGGAGAGAAAGGGTGCAGGCAGCAGCACATCCAGCCGCCTGTTCCAAAAAGGGCCTGTCACAATAAATGTGGAATATAAATATTTCCTGGATGATATCAGGCAGGGATGCAGCATATTTATAGATGACGGATTAATCGAATTAAAAGTTGTCAGCATTGACAAAAAGCGCAGACTGGCACAGGCAAAGGTGATAAGGGGCGGAGTACTCAAATCAAAAAAAGGGATTAATCTTCCGGGCATTACTGTCAGTGTAAATTCAGTAACTGAAAAAGACCTGGAATTTTTAAATTTTGGAATTACCAACAATGTCGATTTTATCGCCCAGTCATTTGTCAGAAGTTCAGAGGACATAAAGCAAATAAAAGACATTGTAAAAAAACATAAGAGCCACATGATGGTTATTGCAAAAATAGAGAAGCATGAAGCTATTGCAGATTTTGAAAACATACTCAGACACTCGGATGCAATTATGATTGCAAGGGGTGACCTTGGAATAGAAATCTCTGAGGAAGATGTTCCGAATATACAAAAAGAGATAATAAGAAAATCCAACATTACAGGCAAACCTGTTATAACTGCAACCCAGATGCTTGATTCAATGATACGAAACCCCAGACCTACCAGGGCTGAAGTAAGCGATGTTGCCAATGCTATTTTTGACGGCTCTGACGCATTAATGCTATCAGGAGAAACTGCTTCAGGCGCCTATCCCCTGCAGGCACTGCAGATGATGGTAAGGATTATAAACAGGACAGAAGAAAGCCTTGATTATACTGAAATAATGAAAAAAAAGTTTTCTCAAAAGCAGCATTCAATCACAGAAGCTATCAGCTTTGCAGCCTGTGAGATCGCAAATGTACTGGGTGCTACTGCCATAATAACAGCAACCCGGTCAGGCAGCACTGCAAGGCATATATCAAAAAACAGGCCGGCCTGCATGATAATCGGCGCAAGCTCAAATGATTATGTTATAAGACAACTGATGCTTAGCTGGGGAGTCATCCCTGTCAGGACAAAGTTCACAAAAAATGTCAGCTCTATGCTAAATGAAGCAGTACAGGTCAGCAAAAATGCCGGATACATAAAAGATGGCGAGAAAGTAATAATCACAGGCGGCATTTTAAGCAGCAGGCCAGGCAGCACCAATTTCATTAATGTCCGTGAAATAGATTAACCTGCAAAACTTTTATCACCTGATAACTCATTTGTAATACGCCCTGCTTTTTAAAAAATAATAAAAACCCGAGCAGGGCTGGTTTTTTTAAATAATTAAACACATAAAAACTTAATATTTAAAATTGATTTAAAAAGAGTATAATTCACTCCTTATGAACTGAAAAACCCGGCTTGAGGAGCTGTTTTATAAAAAATAAGGCTATATGGCATTATGAATTACTATGAGCTTGATAAAGACGCACTTTTTAAAGAATTAGGCGTCAGTGAATACGGTCTGTCACAGGAAGAAGCAAAAAAGAGGCTTCTTGAGTATGGACCAAACATGATAAAAGAAAAGAAGAAGCGCTCACTTATATTAAGATTTATGGATAATTTTATTCATTTACTTGCAATAATCCTGTGGGTTGCGGCAGGTTTATGTTTCATCCCCCGAGTTGATATGCCGCAATTAGGGTATGCAATAATACTTGTAATATTTATAAATGCAATATTCAGCTTTATGCAGGAATTTAAAGCGGAAAAAGCGCTTGAAGCTTTAAAAAAAATGATACTTTCATATTCCAAAGTTATAAGAGATGGAGAAGTGAGAGAAATACCATCTGTGGAGCTGGTGCCGGGAGATATCATAATTTTAAATGAAGGAGATAATATTTCTGCTGATGCGCGCCTTGTAGAGTCTTTTGATATCCGGACTAATAATTCGGTACTCACAGGTGAGTCAGACCCGCAAAGAAAGAGCACTGTTCCAATAACAGACAGGAATGTCGATCCCCTGAGGCTTACAAATGTTGTCTATGCGGGGACCAGTGTGTCTTCAGGAAACGGAAAAGCAATTGTTTATGCTACTGGGATGAATTCCGAATTTGGGAAAATAGCAAATATGACACAGGGTGTAAAAGAACAGTTAAGCCCATTACAAAAAGAAATCAATAAAGCAAGCCAGTTGCTTGTTTATATTGCAATTGGCATAGGGCTCTTAATATTTATCCTTTCGCTTACAGTAGTCAATCTTGGCTTCATAGTATCTTTTGTTTTTGCCATTGGCATTATTGTGGCATTTGTGCCGGAAGGTCTTTTACCCACTGTTACGCTTGCACTTGCAATGGGTGTGCAAAGAATGGCAAAAAGGAATGCCCTTATAAAAAAGCTTTCTTCTGTAGAAACCCTTGGCTGCACAACGGTAATCTGTACAGATAAGACAGGCACTCTTACACAGAATGAAATGACTGTAAGGGAATTATGGTTCAGCAATAAAAGTTATGAAGTCACAGGAGTCGGTTATAATCCTTCAGGAGAATTTATCTTTGACAATAAAATAATATCACCGGAAGAAGTTTCCAGTACATTTGTCAAACTTGCAAAGGGGATGTCTTACTGTAATAATGCAAGACTTTTTATTGATAAGGATACAAATAACTGGACAATAAAGGGCGATCCGACAGAAGGCGCTCTTCTTGTTGCAGCAAGAAAAGCTGGTTTAAATTATGAAAGTGAAATTAATAATGAACCAAGAATCTTCATGTTGTCTTTTGATTCAAACAGGAAGAGGATGAGCTCCATACATGAAACTGTCAATGGAGCCATGGCCTATATAAAAGGTGCTCCAAAAGAAGTGTTATCTTTATGCAAAAAAATAGAAATAGATAACAGGATTGTGGATTTAAATGAGCAAATAATAAATGCAATAATTAGCGCAAATGATGATTATGCAAAAAAGGCTCTCAGGGTACTGGCAATAGCATACAGGGATTTGAACAATTACAAAGGTTCATATACTGTAGAAGATGTTGAAAAGGATCTGGTTTTTTTGGGGCTTGTTGCAATGATAGATCCCCCCAGACCTGAGGTCGAAGCTGCTGTGACTGCATGTTTTAATGCGGGGATAAAAATAATAATGATCACTGGTGATTATGGCCTGACTGCAGATGCTGTTGCGAAGAAAATAGGAATAGTAAAGGGAGAATCAAAAATATATCTCGGAACTGATATTGAAAAAATGTCAGAGGAAACATTAATAGAAATTGTAAAACAGGAAAACATTATTTTTGCGAGAGTATCCCCTGAGCATAAAATGCGGGTAGCCCAATGTCTTAAAAAAAATGGTCATATTGTTGCAATGACTGGAGATGGTGTAAACGATGCGCCAGCATTAAAAGCAGCGGACATAGGGATTGCAATGGGTATCTCAGGAACTGATGTCGCAAAAGAAGCAGCTGACATGATACTGACAGATGATAATTTTGCAAGTATAGTCAATGCAGTTGAAGAGGGAAGAGCCGTATTTGAAAACCTGAGAAAATTCATACATTATATACTTGCAAGCAACATCCCTGAAGCAATTCCTTTTATAATGATGGTTCTTTTTAAAATACCGTTACCCCTTGCTATAATGCAGATTCTTGCAATAGATCTTGGCACTGACATGCTCCCTGCGCTGGCTCTTGCGTCGGAGCATCCTGAGCCTGGAATAATGAGTAAACCGCCGAGATCAAGAAAAGAAAGGCTCCTTACCGGCAAAGGGCTTGTAAAAGCATACCTGTTTTTTGGTCCAATAGAGGCCATAGTGTCAATGGCTGCATTTTTTATTATATATTTTGATAAAGGTTATACATTTGCAAAATTAAGAGAGATAGGTACAAATTCAAAAAATTATATTAATAATCCTGCCTACCTGTCTGCCACTACTGTAACCTTTGGCACTATAATTATGAGCCAGATAGGGAATTCCTTTGCGAACAGGACAAATTATGATTCAGTGTTTAAAGCAGGGTTCTTCAGGAATAAATTATTGTGGTGGTGTATTTTAACCGAATTGGTAATACTTGTAGCTCTTATATATATTCCAAAACTTAATGCTCTGTTCAATAATACTCCTTTAAGTCTTAAATACTGGCTGATAATGGCAGCTTTCATTCCATCGGTTCTTATATTCGAGGAACTCAGAAAACTGATCTTAAGAAAAAAAAAGAAAGTATGCTTAAATTAATATAATTGGATACAAGTTAATTTTTAATAAAATTCTCAAGTCACCTAAAAATAGCGGGTTCAATTATATTATTTTTTTAAGGTATAATTAATAAATGAATCTGCTGGTCAAATATTGATAATGAGCAGTAAGGATAAATTAATTAATAAAATATTGAAGATTTTATTAATTCTTTTCTAAAAAGGTGGTTATATGCAAATAGTTATAATGGGATGTGGCAGGGTAGGCTCGCAACTGGCAAATCTTCTTTTCATGGAAGGCCATAAAGTCAGCATAATAGATCTTGATATAAAATCTTTTGAACGGCTTGGAAAAAACTTTAAAGGCGATAAAATAGTTGGATTTGGTTATGACAGAGAAGTGCTTATAAAAGCAGGAATTGAAAAAGCTGATGCATTTGCTTCTGTTTCCCCAGGTGACAACAGGAATATAATAGGTGCTTTAGTTGCAAGCAGAGAGTTCAAGGTTCCAATAGTCGTAGCAAGGATTTATGATCCAGTCAGAGCAATTGCATATAATAAACTTGGAATTGTAACTATCTCTCCAACAAAATGGGGTGCAAATAAAATAAAAGAGCTGATTTGTCATCAGGATATCAATACACAGCTTAGTCTTGGTAACGGTGAAGTAGAAATAATAGAAGTAGAAGCTTCTTATGGTATCTCTGGTTACAAGAGCGATAAAATAAATGTGCCTGGAGAAATAATGGTCATTTCAATAACCAGGCTTGGAAAATCCTTCATACCGGTTGTTGGAACGGTGATAAATGAAGGTGATCTGCTTCATATAGCAGTAGCTTCAACCGCAATCCCCCAGTTAAAAAGAATACTCGGATTTTAGGAGGCTTAAATGAGAATTTTAATTATTGGAGCAGGAAAAGTTGGAATAAATCTTGCAATGAAGATGGCTGAAAAGAAACACAAAGTGAGTCTTGTGGAAAAAAATGAATCAATATGCGATAAAATCGAAAGAACTGATAATCTGGACATAATATGTGGTGATGGATGCGATCCTCTTATACTTGAACTTGCAGGTATAAAAGCTGCAGATGTTGTTGCTTCAGTCACTGGAGATGATGAGGATAATCTTGTGATTGCCCAGCTGGCAAAACTTCAACCCAACAGACCAAGAGTGGTATCAATAATAAATAATCCTAAAAATGAATGGCTTTACA
Organism: Actinobacteria bacterium ADurb.Bin346; assembly: GCA_002068775.1. Classification (GTDB taxonomy): domain Bacteria; phylum Actinomycetota; class Humimicrobiia; order Humimicrobiales; family Humimicrobiaceae; genus Fen731. Next base: position 9,000 of record MWAX01000125.1, read on the forward strand.
GGAAAAACTGGGGAGTAGATGCTGCTGAAAGTCCGGCATCAATTGTGGCAAGGCTCATAGAAGAGGATATAGATAAAAAAATATAGAAAACTAACAGGCTTTTAACAATATCAACAGTATCAGATTAAAACTGTCAGTAGAGGTCCTGTCTCATGTGCTTCAGGAGTGGAAGCTCCCGTCTTATTTTTTCAACAAAGCCAAAATCTATTTCCGCTATTACCAGCTCTTCGCCGGCGCCTGCTTCTGCAATGATTTTTCCCCATGGGTCCACAGCAAGAGAGTGGCCATAGGCAATGTAACCATAATCTGAAAACTCATCCCTTGCCGGCGAGACAGCAATGAAGTAAACCTGATTATCAAGAGCCCGGACTCTTGATATAAGATGCCAGTGAGCAGGGCCTGTTGTCATATTAAAAGCAGCAGGAACAATTATGATTTCAGCACCGGAAAGAGACATTTTTCTTATAAGCTCCGGAAAGCGCATATCATAGCATATTGCCACCCCTGCTTTAAAAAAACCTGTGTCAATTACTGTAATATTTTTTCCTGCTGTTATCGTATCGGATTCCCTGAAAGAGACTCCTCCTTCGATATTGACATCAAAAAGATGTATCTTCCTGTGGCGACCCAGCAGTACGCCATCATTATTAAAGCAAAAGCTTGTATTGAATATGAGACCTTTTTCCTTTTCAGGTATTGAACCGCCAATGATATAAACTGAATGCTTTTTTGACAGCCGGGAAAGCATTACAGTCGTCTCACCCGGATATTCCTCTGCATAATCTCTGAAATAGTTATTATTGTAGGGGCAATTAAACATTTCAGGCAGTATAACCATACTAGCCCCTTGAAGAGCGCTACAGGATATCATCTCACTGGCTTTTAACAGATTTTTACTTTTGTCAGCCGAGACTTTAAGCTGGCAGAGTGCAATTTTCAGTTTCTTTGTTTTAATTTTATTATTCCGCTTAAAATACCACGGGCGTAAGCCCATAGATGTTTATTTTTTTTCATATTTGTAAGTATTAGCATAAATCTGAAATTTTTGCATTATTATTATAATTAAGGGTATAATTAAAGATAATTAAAATATTAATACATTACAGGAATAATTATTTGAATAATAAAAAATAAATATTGTTATAATTTAAGCTAAAAAAACTGTAGCATTTTAACTGCAATTAAAATAAAAGCTGTAAAACCAGAGTAAAAAATGAAGCAAAATAAGAAGCAAGAAACACGGTCTGCATTGAAGTTTTTATGCAATGTATTTATTGCAATATTTGTATTTGCCTCGTTTTCCTATTTTTCATACTTCTTACCCTCTGCAAATATATATCCGGATACCCTGGAGCAGGAACTTGAAAAAGTAAAAAAAGAGCGTGATAAAACCAAACAGCAGATAGAGCAGGCAAAGAAAGAAGTGACCGATTTTACTTCTCAGGTTGACAAAGTTGAAGGCCAGCTTGTCAATGCCCTCGCTGATCTTGATTCTTTAAACGGGAAGCTTTCACTTAAGAAATCTGAAGTCGACAAGCTTACAATAGAGCTTGTTATTCAGGAAAATGAGCTTGTGGAGATAGAGAAGCTGTTAAAAGAAAAAGTGGAACAGCTGAACAGCAGAGTGGCAGTTATTTACAAGAGCAGAGAGCAGGACGTTCTCCAGCTTTTATTTGAAACTGACAGCTTTTTAAAATTCTTCTCTACTTTAAAACTGATGAGTCTTGTTGCCAGCCAGGATTCAAAAATAATAAGTGAAGTCCAGGGCATAAAAGAAAGGACAGTTACAGCCAGGGACGATATAGAGCAGTTAAAAAGCCAGGAGAGGACACAGAAAAGAAATCTTGAAACGCTTGTAAGTGATGCAGAGAAGAAAAAAAGAGAAATAGAGGGCATATATAATGAGAAAAAAAGCTTATTAAGCAAGGCAAGGGCAAATAAGGAAGCTCTCATAAAAATGGAGCAGAAGCTTGCAGCAAAAGAAGCTGAAATCACAAAAAAACTTGAAGCTTTAAGATATGGCAATGCTCCGGGAAGACTTGCTTATCCTGTGAGGGGAATTTTAACCAGCGGTTTTGGAAACAGGATAAGCCCTATAACCGGGGTCCTGCAGTTTCACTCCGGAGTTGATATCGGGGCAGACCCGGGCACTCCAGTAATAGCGGCAGCCTCGGGGCAGGTGTTGAATGCTGAATATATGGGCGGTTACGGATATACTGTTATAATTTATCATGGCGGAGGATTTTCCACTTTATATGGCCATCTTTCCGGATTTGCGGTGGGTGCAGGCCAGAATGTAAAACAGGGCCAGATTATCGGTTATGTGGGCTCAACAGGTTTTTCGACTGGGCCGCACCTGCATTTTGAAGTAAGGGTAAATGGCATTACAAGGAACCCCTACAGTTATTTCTAACCTATATTATCCGGCAATTAATCCGGCAATTAATCATATTCTGCGGTTTAATAAATACAATTTTTATGATAACATTTCATTTCTGTTAATCAAAAAAGAACATGTATTTTTTGCAGTTTTATTTTTATTGTTCCTATTATTAAAAAGCTGTTTATTATTTTATATATAATTTTATTATTTTTTATCTGGAGGCAGTTTTAAATGGCAACAGAAGCAAAACATGTTGAAGGAAAAGACAAAGGGGATGTAAAACTCTATGCCCTCAGCACTTGTATATGGTGCGGAAAAACCAAAAAATTGTTAAAGGATCTGGATGTAGCGTATGACTGTATAGATGTGGACCTCCAGGATTATGACGACCAGCAGGAAATTTTAAAGGAAATGAGAAAATTTAATCCAGACGGCGGTTTTCCTACAATGGTCATAGATAATAAAGATTGCATAGTTGGCTTTGATGAAAAGAAAATTAAAGAGAGATTTGAAAAATAAAATATTTGCAGGGTGTTTTTATGGATGTAAAGAAGAAAGATATTGATAAGCTTTATAATAAAATGAAAAAAGACGGCCGGGATTATGGATATCTTTTAAATCCTGACGAGCAATTTGCAAAAGATCTTGTCAGGGGACTTATTATAAATACAGGCAGGTACGGTTATCAGTCATGCCCCTGCAGGCTCTCAGAAGGTAAAATAGAAAAAGACAGGGACATAATT
>MWAX01000126.1 GCA_002068775.1 Actinobacteria bacterium ADurb.Bin346
CTTACCCGGATTATTTTCTCAAAAAATACAATTATTATTTCATTAATCGCATCCGTTTTGATTTTGGCACTTGTTTTTTCAGGCTGCAGTGCTGTTGCGGGACTGTTTAAAAAATCTCTTTTCAGCAGTCCGGATGCGCAGTCGCAGGCTCAGGGAAGCAAAGAAACTTCAGCTATGGAAGGAACTAAAGATGATGAGGGCAGTGAAGACAAAGACAAAAGCCAGGCAGAAGATGAGGGCAATAAATCCGGCAAAGTCCCGGGAGAGGGCGGCGCAGTCTCCTTCTATGACCCTGATGGCGGCATTACCTTATCATTTCTCCCGGATACAATAGAGCTTTCATCAGTTCAGTGGATGCAGGAAATGGACAAAAATATAATTGTAAGCTTTAGCAAAGCTGACATCAGCAGCTTTTCTAATGACAGCATATCTATTGCCGGCTACACAAAAGAGCTTGCGCAGCAGGACATAGCCAAGCTCAAGGAAGGCAGTTTCGGGCCGAATGTTGACTTCGGATATGAACCGTCTCAGAAAGTCATAAAACTCAACGGGACATATGCAAAAGATTTCCTGGTTCTCAGCAGGTTTGAAGTCTGCAATGTTACCTTTGAAAGAGAAATCATTTTTTACAGGGGTAATTTTCAATACATCATAAATATCATGGGGATTGAGGATAGAATAAAAAACAGCGTCAGGCAATACTTTAAAACTGACAGCGAAAACTGTGGAGATGAGCTTGTTTGGGATTTTGACAAACAGGGACAATTCTATAATGCGCTTACTGGCGGGACAGCTTCAGAAGAAGCCATGGAATGGTACAATGCTTCAGAGGATGTCGTCAAAAGTCTTGCAATTGCAGAAAATGGGCCTGAAGTCCTGGAAGGCAGTCTTGTTATTTCAAATAAACAGACAGCATTGAACAGCACTGAGAAGAATTACACAATTACGGCAAGCTACCCAGAACTTCTCATCTCAGGCCAGGCCGGTATGCTTGCATCAATAAATAAAGAAATATCAGATGTTGTAAATGAGCAGGTCGGGACATTTAAAAAAGATATGGAAAGTATTGATACTGCAGCAGAGGATACTCCAGAGGACTGGCCGGTTTTTGTAAATACGTTTAGAGGCGATTATTCTATCCTGCTCAGCCATGGAAACAGATTTTTAAGCATTCCGTTTATTTTCTATTATTTTACCGGAGGGGCGCACGGAAATAGTTTTAACGTAATGCTTAACTATGATCTGAAAAACTATTCAAAGATTGAATTAAAAAATATTTTCAAGCCCGGATTTGATTATGTCAGCTTCATTTCTGATTACTGCATAGAGGATGTAAAAAGCCAGAATAGGCAAATGGGGTTTGAGCCTGATGAAAAATGGATAAAAGAAGGCGCTTCAGCAAATGAGGAGAATTTTAGAAATTTTGTGCTTAATGATGATGAGCTGATTATAATATTTGATCCCTATGAGGTCGCCCCGTATGCAGCAGGCAGTGTTTTTGTAAAGATACCTTTTGACAGATTCAGGGAAAATATTGATATTTTTTGATTTTTTTGATTTTTTACTGTTAAAATTTTTAATCAGTCTCTGATGAATAAATCAGCAGGGACTGATTAGGACATTATAAATTGAGTTTATTTTTTGCGCGGAGGGGTAAAATGGCTGATGAAAATGATTCTGCAAAGCATGAAGTTCATTCTGAGCCTGAAAAGAAAATGGTGGTTAAACACAAAGGCGGTTCAAGCGGCATAGTTGGAGCTGCATATTTTATGGCGTTTATTGGGGCAGCTGTATATTATATACAAGGGACAACTACTTTCGGGGCAGGCTTTATTGGTTTTTTAAAGGCTATAGTCTGGCCGGCAATGCTTATTTTTGATCTTTTAAAGTACTTACATATGTAGCATATTGAAATTGCAGCAATTTGTAATGGAGGAATGTATAAAATGGGTGATAAAAGTCCAAGAAACAAAGAAAAGAAAAAACCTAAAAAAGATAAGAAAAAATAGTGAAATAAAGCCCGGTATATTTTGACTGATTCTTCCAGAGAAAACCCGAGGAAACTGCTGGCTTATGCTTTCCTGCAAAGGGGAATACTTGGCATCGCCTCAGGACTGATAGGTCCGCTGATTCCTTTTATTGCAAGGGATTTAAACACCGGCCTTGACAGGATAGGTGCTGCTATTTCCTTTTCTGTCATAGCAATTTTTGCAGTTGCCATAATACTTAATAATGTCATTGACATCCTTGGTTACAGACGGGTCCTCCTAGTTGGCATTGCACTGCTTTCATTCGGCGCGCTTGGAATGTTTATCTCAAAGATACTCATTCTTTTTTTTCTTTGTTATTTTTTATACCAGCTTGGCTCAGGTGTACTTTCCATTACAATCTTTTCAATCATCGGAAATATTCATTTTGAGGAAAAATCATCCCGCATAATGCAGACTGCAATTTATTATTCTTTAGGGAATATAATTTCGCCTCTGCTTGTCAGCCTTTTTATAGGGTTCAATCTTAACTGGCAATATATTTTCCTTTGTGTTTTTATTATGCAGGCCGGATTGTGGGCTTTTATGTTTACAGTCAATATACCGCGCACAACCAGGGTTGCCAGGAGCATGCGCAATGTTTTCAGGATTGATAAGAAGATAATGCTGAATCCCTTCTTTATAATAATAGGGTTAATGGTTCTTTTTTATTCAGCGGTGATGGATACTTTCTTTACCTGGTTCACTTCATATTTTGAGGCGCTTGATATTTCAGTATCAAAAAGTTCTCTGTTTCTTGCGCTCTATACCTTGTCTCTTTTGCTCGGCCTGCTTTTAAAGAGCAGGCTTTCCAGAAAAGTCAGGGAGGTAAATATGCTGATGTGGGGGATTCTGCTTTCACTGATTTTTATGCTCTGTATTTTTTTCATTGATAATCTTGCAGTAAAAAATGTCATGCTTTTTATTTATGGAATTTGTGTAACCGGCAACTTTACATTTCTGGTTATTCTTGCCTTAAATTTCGGCCCAAAATATGCTGCGTCAATTGCAACTTATACACATGCGCTTGCTTACCTTGGCAGCGTCATTTTCCAGTATCTAAGCGGTGCATTGTCAGAGCACGTTTCAAAAAATAGCGTGCTCTATATCGATATTGTGCTGCTTTTTATTATTTTTGTTCTTGCAGTTGTAATACAAAGAGAAAAAGTGCAGGGGCCGGAATGAAATGAAATTTGAAAGTTTTTAAGATAGTAAATTAGATAATATGGCTAAGCTACGAGACTAAAATATTAGGTGAAGATATATGGATAGGCTATAGGACTAAGATATAAGGTTAAGATAATATTGTTAAGGGAGCTTTTATTGCCTGTTAGGTCTTCTCCGGTAATGCTAAAAATTATCCGAACTTTCAGTCAAATTGTAATATAATTCATAGATATATAAAATAATAATTAAATATGCCAAACAGTTGTCATAGCAATAATTATATAATTACTTTCTGAATTCATTTTTTTATAAAGGATTTACAGTAATGAAGATAGCTTTTACTGCAGATGTTCATTTAAAAACAGAAGACAGCAGTCCTGAGAGATTCAATGCGCTTTGTGATGTGCTTGACCAGGCTGTAAAAGAAAAGATCAGCTCTGTAATTATTGCCGGCGATCTTTTTGATGTGGAAAGCCGAAACTATGCAGTATTTGATAACCTCTGCAGAGATAAAAAATATTTGAGCCTGGATTTTCATATAATCCCAGGGAACCATGACCAGGCAATAAGCGGCAAATATTTTACCAGCAGCAATATCAGGGTTTATTCTGAGCCCGAGCTCGTGTTTTTTGAAGAGGGGGGACCGGCCTTCTTTTTTATTCCCTACAATGCTGATAGCTCAATGGGCGAGATACTTGCAAAATACCGCTCATCACTTTCCGGAAGATGGATACTGGTGGGCCATGGGGACTATCTTTCAGGAACAAAAAATCCAAACAGTTATGAATCCGGAATGTACATGCCTCTCGGACGTTCAGATATTGAATACTATAATCCTGCAAGAGTGCTCCTCGGACACATCCATAAAAAAATGCAGTCAGGCAAAGTCTGCTATCCCGGCTCACCGTGCAGCATGGATATTAATGAAACCGGAAAAAGAAGCTTTGGAGTGCTTGATACAAATGATTTAAGCTTTACAGAAAAAACGGTAAATACTGACTATATATATTTTGTTGAAAGTCTTCTGGCTGTCCCTGCTGCAGATGAGTTTGAATATATAAGGCAGAAAATAACTTCAATGATTGTAAACTGGGACTTGAAAACCGAGGAGGTGCCAAAAGCAAGGATACGCCTTAAAGTAAGCGGATACTGCTCCAATTTAAAACTGCTCCAGTCAGCTATAAGCCAGTCGCTTGCAGACTATAAGTTTTACAATGACGAAGGACCGGACCTTGGCGGGGTATCGGTATTTGATGAAGCTGAAAGGGTAAGCATTGTCGACAGGATAAGAAAGCGGGTTGACTCTGAGGCTCTAAAGGCAGGCCTTTCGAAGGAAAAAAAGGATATGATACTTGAAAAAGCAATAGGGTTTGTAATAAACGGATAATTTTAAGGATTGAAAATAAATGCCGGTGAGAATAGAAAAAATAACAGCAAAAAATCTGGGACCCATAAGTGATTTTTCCCAAGAAATGGGTATATTTAACCTCATATTCAGTAGAAATGAATGCGGAAAGACCTTCCTCACAGAATTTTTGATACGCTCGCTTTTTAAGAATATTAAAAGGTGGCAGTTCAGGGAAAATGGCAGCGGCAAGGTCACAGTGAGCGGCCTTGAACAGGATGGAAGCCTTACTGATTTTTCACCTGCAACTCCGAAAAAACTCGAGGACTACTGGGAAAAGGACGACAAAGGCCTTCCGGCATCGCTTGCCAAGCTGCTTGTCTCAAAGGGCGGGGAGGCTGCTATAGAGGAAACAAATGAAGGCATCGGCAAAAGTTTAATAAAGGAAGTTTTTTCAGGCATAAGCCTGCTTGATAAGATAGACAGTGATGCCAATATTTCCAGAACAGTAAAAATCGCCCAGTTTGAAGACGGAAACCTTATTGTTCAGAATACCGGGGAAGGGAAAACCCTGCGCCTGTTAAAATCTGAACTTGAAAAATTTAATGATCTTTTTGAGGAGATCGAATCAAAATACAAAGCTGGTGTGCTTGCAGACCTTAAGATAAGGCAGGCCCGGCTGAAGGAATACATAGATGGCCTGCGCAGGGCAAAATGCCATGCCGCATATCTGATATCTGAAAATATAAAAAAACTTAATGCAGGCCTTAAACAAAATGACGAAGAAGAGCTGAGCGCGATATCCCAGGAAATACTCCTTTACAGGCGCGACACAGATGATCATAAGATAAAGTCAGCGCAGCTTGATGATTTTATAAGCAAAAGCAAAGATTATGAATGGCTGCAGGCAGCAATTCCGCTGTATGAAAAGTTGTCGCTAACCTCTTACAAAAAACCGTCTGCTGTGCTTGCAATACTTGCCGGTGTCTTTGTGATTGCAGCAATAGTCTTTTCAATTTTTTCAATTATGCCTGGAACAATCGCATCCCTTGCTGTGGCGGGCGCGCTGACAGCTTTTTATCTTTTCAGGCTCTCAGCATCTGCAAGAAATGCTGGCGCAAGTAAAGAGCTTGGAAAACTTGCCGAAGAATTCAAACAGCGCACTTCAAAACAGTCTTTAAATATGGCTTCACTTCTGACTGAAAGCGAAAAACAGAAAGAATACTATGACAAATCAAGGCTTTTAAAAGAGCAGCTCGACTTGCTGAGTGTGGAAAACCTTGCGCAAAAAAGTAAAATAAGCCAGCTATTTTATGCTCTCACGGGCAAGCAGGTCTCCGGGGAGCAATGGCAGGAAGTGCTGGCTGAAAGAAGGCAGGAAAACAGGCTGATTGCTGAAAAAATAGAAGAGCTTCAGGCAAGGCTTTCAGACCTAGCGGTACGCGAAATTGAATTTATCACTGAGGACCCTAAAATTAATTTCAGCTACAGTGAGCTGGAGTCTGCAGAAAGTGAACTTGAAGAGACAAAAGAAGGCATTAAAGAAATCGAGCAGAACATTGCAAATCTGAAATATGCCATTTGTTCAGAAACCGGCGATGATCAGAGCATTGAGTGGCTGCCGCTGCTTGACAATTTAAGACAAAAAATGCAGGAAAAACAAAAAGAATTTGCAGATGTTGAGGCACGGATAATAGCGGGCGTACTGGTGCACTCTGAAATCAGCCAGCTTCGCTTAGAAGAAGATAAAAAAATTGAAGAGGGCCTTCGATCTGATGTGGTGCTAAAACCACTTTCTGAGATTACTGGCAGGTACAGGCAGCTTTTTCTTCAAAATGACACCCTGATCGTTTCAGACGACTACAAGGATTACTGCATAAAAGATATCAGCACAGGCGCAAGAGAACAGATAATGCTTGCATTGCGGATTGGTTTTACATCCAGGCTGCTTAACCAGGACAGACTTTTTTTAATACTCGATGATGCGTTTCAGCACTCTGACTGGGACAGGCGAAAAATTCTGGTGGATAAACTTGCAGGTATAGCCGAAAACAGGTGGCAAATAATTTACTTCAGTATGGACAACCACATAAGGGAGCTTTTTAATGAAGCGGGTGCCAGATTTAAGAATGGCCAGTACAAATGCATTGAGCTTTCAGGATGAGACTATTTTAACCGGCACTTTGTGCAGATGCCTTCAAATATTATTCTTATATTTGAAGGATTGTATTTTTCCTTTATGCTCACAGGAGTATCAAATTTAAAAGGCACATCCAGGATATCATGAATAGCTCCGCACCTAACGCAAATGAAATGATAATGTTTTTCAGTTCTGAAGTCATATCTTTTTGTGGCGCTCAATCCTGCCACAACACTTGCAAGATTTAATTCATTAAAAGTCATCAATGTCCTGTAAACAGTATCAAAAGAAATATCAGGCAGTCTTTTTTTAACTCTGTTGTAAAGTAACTCCACATTCGGGTGGTCCTCAGAACTTATCAGTTCTTCATATATGATTGTCCTCTGTGGCGTGACCTTAAAACCGCCCGATCTGCAACTGTTCTTGAAATCTGATATTAATTTTTCTTTTACTTTTACATCAGCCAATTTTTTTCTTTCCTGCCGGAAGTTAATTAATCAGGCAAAAATATTTTTTACAAAAATATTGTATCTCAATTTATTTTTATTTACCGGTATTATTATAACAGCTAAAAGTTGACTTTAAAGAATTCTTTCAGGAACACATACAAAAAGATAAAAAAAGTGCTTGCGCCAAAACCGGGAAGGACAAGCGCCAGGTAGCTTGAAGAGCTTTTAAACAGGGAGGTTATTTCGCTTACAGCCCAGTAATTTGTTGTTAAAAACCCTGTTATATAAAATACTGTCAGTGAGATTATCGCAATTACTGATATTCCGGCAATCACCTGTGCGGTTGTATGTCTCTTTAACTTGATTCGCGACCATCCGACAAGAGGGATAAACAGTAATGTAAAGATTGCCCATTTGCCGAAAACTATCAAATATACAAAAGAAAAAAGGGTTATATATGTTGCATGAAAACTTATCTTCCAGAATATTGTTACAAGGCTTACTGCAGGCAGTCCCAGGAGGTAAACTGCATAAACGCTCATCAGCAGCCTCTCAGGCTTAAGGTATATAAGAATAAAAAAGCCTGCTATAACGGATAGATTAATAATAAGCAGCGGTAAAAGCCTTTCCTTGCGGCTTGGTATCTGAAGGTCGCTTATTTTCCCTTTCCTGTATAAAAAGAGTATAAAAAAATAAGGGATAAGCGCGGCAAAGACTGTCGCTGTCATAAAAGAAGGAAATGCAGCCTTTGCATTTTCCTGATTGTAAAAACAGGTTGCTGCAAATACCGGAGTAGCAAGTACTGAGCCGTCAAATACATAAGATACTATTCTTGCAATCCCGGCTGCCTTAAGATTTGACCTTGTTTTATTTTTTTTATCAGCCTGCATTTAATCCTTTTTTATATAATTAAACAGGGGAACTATTGGTTCCCCTGTTCAGTACAGTTATTTTAACCTTTTGGAATTTTTATTAAAAGATATTTACTATTTATTTTCCAATAATGAATTCCTGCAGAGGCTCCTTCTGGTCATGATACGTTCTTACAATATAAATCCCATTGGGCAGGGACACTTCAATATGGGGACTATCGTATGGCATGTCCTGGGAATACACCAGATTTCCTTTCATATCATAAATTTTTACCCAGTTGTTGTTTGCATAAGGCCACCAGAAAACCATTTCAAAGTTTCCTTTTTCATTTACCCATACCTTAAGACAGGACATCTGGAGGTTTCCTCTTATCCATTGAGTATTTACTGCACGAGTATTTACTGCAGATTGATAGACATTGAATTCCCGGACTAATAAATTTCCAGAATTGTTGTCTCCTTCATCTTCCTGCACGAGAGGTACCACGACTGCAAAATAATGGCCGGCTCCAAGGATAAGCCCTATATCTCTTGTCCATTCATCTGAATCAATCAAAAAAAATCCTTCGCTGTTTTCGTCAAGTGGGTTCCAGTCATCTTCGGGAAGAGTTCCATATACAAGATACTGTGAAACGTCGCGCCCCTCGTTCTCGTCACCGATCTGAAGTAATTCTTCCCAGGTCCCATCAAATTTAAAAACCAATAATAATATGGGCGTGCCGGTTGCGTTCCAGGCATGCAAACTTATAGTTGTCACACCTCCTGCAGGGCCAGGAAAGACAAGCATTTCCCCTCCGCCTTCACCGTTTCCCTCTTCACCATCTGCAAAAACGCCAGAGGGCAGGATTGTGAGCGTTAATACCATTGCCAGTACAATTATAAAAATTGCCAGCACTTTTTTTTTCATTGCTTTTTACCTCTTTTTTAATTTTTTTTAATAAAAAAATCATTCCTGCATGTATGCAAGATAACATGTATTAAATATCGGTTATATTAAAAACATACTTTAATTAAATAATAAAAAAATTATTGAAATAATTATTTTATACATTTTATTAAAATCTTTATTAAAGTATGCAACCCGGGACAGTTTTATGTTTGTTTCATATATTTTTCGTGTATTATAATTGTAAAAATTGTTTAGCTTAATTTTTTACTACTTAAGAGAAATTGCAGATTTGTAAAAACAATAATAAACAGGTGATAAACGATGGACAGAGAAGATGCGCTAAAGCTTGTAAAAAAGAATGTGACAAATAAAAATCTTTTTAAGCACTGCCTGGCAGTGGAAGCGATCATGAAAGCAACAGCAATAAAATTAAACAGTAAAACCGTCGAGGGACAGAATGCAGCAAGTTTAAATGATCCGGATAGATGGGCAATGGCGGGTCTTGTCCATGATATAGATTATGACAGCACTGCCGATAAACCAGAAGAGCATTCATTAAAAGGCGCTGAAATGCTTAAGGAGCATGGGTTTGACGAAGATATTATTTATGCAGTAAAAGCTCACAATGAGATCCACGGGTTGCCGCTTAAAAGTCAAATGGATATAGCATTATGTGCGGCTGATCCCTTATCCGGGCTCATTGTTGCAGCAGCGCTTATAAACCCTGAAAAAAAACTTTCTGCAATTGACAGCCGGTTTGTCCTAAACAGGTTCAGGGAGAAATTATTTGCAAAAGGCGCAAAGAGAGAGCAAATAATGAAATGCGAAGCTCTCGGTCTTGATATTGAAGAATTTATTGAGACAGGCCTTGCGTCCATGCAGGAAATAGCAGAAGAAATAGGTTTATGACTCTATTCTTTTTCTTGCTTCTTCAAAAAAAGGCAGCGCAAAGGAAGTCTCATAGGTCCTTTGTTCAAATGTCTTGGTTTTCAGAGTTTCTAAAAACCCCTTGAACTGGTCAAAATATGAGCCATAAATATGATAGCTGTCAGACACATCCACATATCTGCCCGCATTTACCTGCTTGCCGATTTTAGCGGATATTTTTTTGGCTATGTCTTTCTGCAAATCAGTTAAGGCAAATATATTCATGAATGCAGCTTTGAAGGCATCTCTTGATCTCCAGTGCGTATTCATATTAAGGACCAGGCCCTTTTGTGGATCCTCTATTATCCTGAACCACATCCTCTGAAGGCAGGGAGGTTCGTGATGGCTTGCGTCAAGCTCCGGGTCCCAGGTTATTGCCTGCGCGCGCCTTGTATAGAAGCAATCTGCAAGATTGTCTATGACTTTTTGCACCTGATCGAGATGTCCCGTTGAAGTCTTATAATTAAAAAGACGGTCATGATAGCTGTAAGACCACCCGTGGCCCCCGATCCAGTGATCATGGATTCCGAGCACGACTTCCTGCCTGTAAACTTCCAGTTCATCAAGCCCGGTTGGAAGAGCTCTGTGTATCCTTGGCTCACTGGAAGGCTCATGAATCACCATCATCATTGTGGCATCCCTGCTGGGAGGGTCATTTGGTCTGTCATACTGCGTCTTTATGGCAATGCCATTGCTCCATACTTCAACAAGTGATTTTTCCCATGCTTCAGGCAATGTCTTTCCTTCCACTTTTAATGCTGGTATATCACCACTTGAAAAACTTATTATTTCGTCATTGGCCAATGTTTAACCTCCTTTGATTAATAGTTGTAATTGTTTGAGTTATCCGACACTGAGTTTTCTCCAATATATGGATCTGCACTTCTCCCGATAAATATTTTCCAGGTGTTGCAGGTCATAGTGTTGCCGAGGGCATATCCTTTTGCATTATCCCGGAAAGTCAGTCCTCCTGAGTTGCTGGCTTTATTGTTTTTTAAAGTGTTGTACATCATAGTGGGGCTGGAATTGTCATCAGCTTCTATGCCATTGCTCTTATTATTTTCAACCTTATTACTGATTGCAAAACCGCCTGAATTATTAATCTATAAAATTATTTTCAGACTCATATTGACTGTTTAAAATCCAGTTTGCGCTCAGGCCCCTGCGGGACAGATATTTTCGCACAAGATTTTCATTGCTGAGCCTTAAATTATTTATATTTTCCTGAGAATCATCGCTCCATACCCTGTGGCCAAAAAGGATGCTTATGCTTTTTTCAATAAGCTCCCATTCTTCTTCAGAAATCTCCCTTAAAAATATTTCTTTTCTCTCGCTCTCATCATAGAGTGCAAGTATATTGGCAATGACATCCTTCAGTATTGCGCTCCAGGCTTTGAAGGAGCCGTTAAGATAGATTTTTTCTGATACCAGATGATCACTGTCATTGACTGCGGGATTCCAAATCCCATTTAGAGAGTATGCGCAAATAAGGTTCAGCAGTCTTATCATATTTTTCCGCTCAAGTTCCCTAAGCCTGTCAGATTCCTCGATACTGATTGAAAGGGGCGGCGAGGCTATGAATTTTTTGAGTATTGACTGCCGCAGCCTGTTAACGGTCAGAGGTTTTTTAAGCCCTGCTCCATATTCCTCGACATATTTTTTAATTGAATTTTCGCTGTCTTCAAGAATGCTGTCATAGATATTGCTTTCCAGCATGTGCACTGCTTCAGGCTTTTTCTTTCCCCTGCTTACAAGAAATGAGACAAAACCTTCTTCAGATTTTTCACCCCTGTGCTCCATGTACTCTTTCCATTCTTCAGCAAAAATGCTTGCCCATTTATTAATAAGAACGGAAGTAAAGAAAGGCATTTGCCTGAGCTTATCGTGCGCCACAAGATTTGTCTCTTTCAATGTCTTGATAGCCGGCTCAATATATATCTTACATTCTATTTCGCTTCGGCCGGCCCATATCTGGGCTGCAGCTTTGTGCTGCCCGTCAAAAATATATATCCTGTCGCCGGAAAGCCTGCAAACTGAAGGTGTAAGCTGGCTGTGGGCAATCAAATGCCTGTAGAGTTCCCACAGTCTTTTCAGTTCAAGAGGCCTGGGCTGGAGCATAGTGTCGTTATTTACATATTCTATGGGCAAGACAAGATAAAAATATTTAAATCCTGTTGAAGGGCAGGTGAAAAGCGGCATTGTGCAGGGCGGGTTATTGTCATTTATTGAAATTGTTATTGCGCTCCTGTCTGCGGCTAATGAAAAGTTTACAAGCTTGCCGCAGTTGTTTCTCCCGAGCTTTAGCAGGAGCAAATCATCGAGTTTTTTTATTCCCGGGCCATTAAAGAAATCCTCCATTTGTTTTAAAGTCCTGTATTCAGTTATTGAGAGCTGGCCAAGCTCTTTATGGTGCTTTTTACAGACTGTTGC
This sequence comes from Actinobacteria bacterium ADurb.Bin346, assembly GCA_002068775.1. Taxonomy (GTDB): domain Bacteria; phylum Actinomycetota; class Humimicrobiia; order Humimicrobiales; family Humimicrobiaceae; genus Fen731. The sequence goes on from MWAX01000126.1 coordinate 12,247, forward strand.
AATATTTGAAATATCGGGTTTTTCTTCTGAAAGGTACGGGTTAATATGATGGAATTCTATTTCAGTTTTGGAATCAATTAAAAGGCCATCGATGATACAGACTGCTTTGCCGTCTTTTTTATTATTTTCGATTATTGTCTTTTTATCTTTTTCAAGGAGCTCAGGATGTGCAGACATAAATACCTCCCGCAAAATAATTTAAAAAACCTATAAGAAATTAATTAAAATCTTTTAAAATCTTATAAATATCTAATGATAATTCTATTAATAATTTATTAAAATTATATTAAAACTTTAAAAAAGCTTTATTAAAAAACCTGGCTTACCATTTTTACCATTTTTCCAGATGTACTCTTTTTTCATCATATCGCTCAACAGAAGGGCTCTTGTTTTCAGCAGGAAAGCCAAGCGATATTATGGCAAGAGGAATAATCTTCTCCGGAACGCCAAGCAATTTCTTAAGATTGTCCACACGTTCCTCCCTCGGATAAATGCCAAGCCACACTGCGCCAAGTTCAAGATACTGCGCCTCAATCAGCATGTTTTCAACGGCTGCGGCGCAATCCTGGACCCAGTATCCCGGGTGCTTTTCTTTATCAAGATCTCCCAATACGACTATTGCTGCTGAGGCGTCCGGCAGCATTTGAGCATAGGGGTGAAAACGGGATATTTTATCAAGTGTGCTCTTTTCCTTTATAATTATGAATTCCCAGGGCTGTTCATTTCCTGCAGAAGGGGCAGACATTGCAGCTTTTAGAAGCTCTGTTATCATCCAGTCCGGCACATCTTTTTCAGCATATTTCCTGATGCTTCTTCTTTCAAAAATCTCTTTCATTTTATGTCCTGTTTAATATTATTTAAAATATTATACCAGACAGCAAAAATGTTGGTTAAATAAGTTTTATGGAATTGTCAATATTTACTATTCGCTCTAACTATCAATCATAATCGTCAATTAATCATTGCCGTCAATCTTAGCCGTCAATCTTTGCTGTTAACCATAACTGCCAATAATTAACTGTTAATTGCAACCGAAAACTGATGAGATCTGTTTTATCCTTTCACAGCCCCAGGGCAGGGATGGCTCAACGGAGGTACCTTCCTGATGCTCATTGAATGTCGCAATGGATACCTGGCTGATGTCAGGCGATATATTTACCGGGTCCAGAAATGCTTTAATGATATCAAGCTGGCGCTTAAAATCTTCTCCGGTCCCAGAAAGTACAGGAAGGCTTGGCCTCTCTGCTTCAAGACACCTGTCGTCATAACCCGGGATTGCTGAGGGGATAAAGTCTGTATCAGAAAGTCTTGCAGAAATTTCCCATACCATGTATAAAAATTTCAGTCTTTCTGCAAATCGGGCAGTATTCCGGGGCCTGCCGCCATAAGCTGAGTAGCAAGATACTGCATCAAAAGCGTTTATCATGGACAATTTGTAATTCCAGAAGACAGTATCGCCGACAAGATATACATCATAACCTTTTTTTAAAAGCTCTTGCCTTACATCGCTCAGGATCTCTTTATATGCGCCTGTAAAGTCCCTTGCGACATAAATCCATAATACAGGCCTGTTGTCAATCCTGAAATAATTTTTGTATGAGAAGTAATTGTCCGCTATATGGATCATATCCTGCCTGAAAGTTTCCTGTATTGCGGGCTCATCAAAATCATAAGGGGGCTTTGGATATCCTATGTTTTCAAACCTGAGCCGGCTGTCATACATCAGGCAGAGAGAGACATCGCCTGTATCGGCGGCAAATATTCCATTTAATATACTGTCATCAAGCTGCGGATAATACTCTATTTTAAAGACATCTATTCCGTACTCCTGCGCCCAGCGGATATGTCTGTTTATTACAGCGGGGTCCAGGCTGTCATAGAGCCCAAGCTCGGGCTCTTCAGAATATCCGCGCAGCCAGTTGGTTTTGCTGTGCCAGGTATAATAATCGCAATAGACAATGGTATCAGCCTGCGAAGATCTGGTTATGATGGCATTATTTGCATAGCGGTAAACAGGGTACAGCGCCCTGCCTATTAAGAAAAACCTGCTTTCCAGCAGGTAAAGAATAAAGATAAATAATATAAGCAGAAGTGTTATGAAGATAACCGGGAATTTTTTATTTTTTAATATCCTGCAGGATTTTTTCATATCCCTTTTGATATACTTTATTATTTATTTTCCCTTATATTTATTATAGTAATGCTGCCTTCAACTGTTTTTTCATTTCCCTTTTCATCAAGATAAGTGGCACTGTCTTTGCTGCTTTTTATTATTCTTTTTGGGAATATAAGGCTTGTGATGCCATTTGCATCGACTATTATAATGTTTTTATCTTTTGCCTTGATTGCTGATATCGTTATATAATCCCCGGTCAGGTACTGCTCACGATCACTTTCATCAATAAATTTTACGCTTTTTTCATCATTTGTTGTGATGCTTCTGGCAAAGCTTATCTGCCGAAAACCGCCTTTTTCAACCATTACTAAAAACTTCCTGCTGTCCGCACATGCAGAAAGAAGTGAAATGCAGAGAACTATGATTATAATGACAGCGACGGCGGGTATTATCTTTACTGGCCTTTTTTTCATTTTTGTAACCATTCCTTTGCAGATATATAAAATATAAGTCATGCATTAATTAACATAAACCATGCATTAATCAATATGAGCAATGCATTAATTAATGCCGGCAGGCATCTGATATAATTTGTTATTGCTATTTCACGAGCTTTTATCTGCAGGGTTTTTTCTTGTATCGGCAATAATCCTTGCAGAAATAGCGCCAAGTGTTTTAAGGATGCCGGCCCCAAATTTGCGGATTTTAAAATTAGGGATTATAAATTTTTTAAACAGCCCGTTTATAAAATCGGCGTCAAGCAGGTCATCCAGGCCTCTCCCGACTTCCATTCTGTACTTATTTTCACTGGTGCTTATTAAAAAAAGTATGCCGTTGTGCCTGTTTTCTTTACCGATGCCCCATTCATTAAAAAGGGAATTGGTGTATTTTTCTATAGAAACTCCGTCCAGCGACTCGACAGTCACTACTGCAATTTCTGCGCTTGTTGCGCGCTCAAGTTTTTTAATAAGTGAGGTGATTTTCTTTGTTTCAGAAAAGCTGAAAATGCCTGAGAAATCATTTACAGGTTTGGTCTGTGTATCAAGCTCAATTGCCACTTTCTCTTCCTGGTCATCCAGCCTGATTATTATTTCAGCCGAATATTGCCTGCTCCAGTCCGGCGCAAATACCTCAAAGAATATCTCAAGCGGAAGCTTTTCCATCTGGTTTCTGTCAAGCGGAGCGGAGTTTGTAATGGTAAGGATACAATCCGGATCAGAAGTCACGATTTCATAATCCCGGTATTTGCCGCCGATGTTTCTTAAGATGAAGTTCCCGCGCCTTATCTGGCCTTTTTTAAGGTCATTGAAGACAAAATAAGTATGGTCAGCAACAGGGGCAGGTTTTATTGAACCCTGCGGCCCTGGCTCAATCTGGTAAAAATTTTCAG
>MWAX01000127.1 GCA_002068775.1 Actinobacteria bacterium ADurb.Bin346
TAAGTTTACCATTTAATTTAAGATCGCCGATTTTAAAGCTGCTGTCCCGGTCTTGAATAGTTTCAGAAGCGCCGGGAGTCTGGCTGCCGGCATTGCAGGTAAATTTTTTACAGCTTGAAACAAGATCGTTTAATTCTTCAAATAAGCCCTTTGACTTGAGGATATTTTCTATAATGCTTTCTTTCATCCGGGTTTCCCTACGGCATCATCTGTGCGCCTGTTCCCTGCTGGTTTTTGTCAACAATTATTTTCAGCCCTTTAAGAGTCAGGTCCGGGTCGTGTATCTGTATATGCCTGCTTTTTTCAATCATCAGTATTGAAAGCCCGCCTGTGGCAATTATTTTCGGGTCAGAGCCTTGCCCCTGCACGGTCAATTCACTTATTATTTTTTCAATAATGAACTCTGCCTGGCCCAGAAAGCCGTATAATATGCCTGACCTTATGCAGTCATACGTGTTTTTTCCTATGACCGCATCCGTCCAGCTGAGATCGACTTTACTGAGCTTGGCTGCATAGCTAAAAAGAGCCTCAGATGATATCTCGATTCCCGGGGCTATTACCCCGCCGATGTATTCGCCTTCTTTTGAGAGTATGTCAAAAGTGGTGGCAGTGCCAAAATCAAGCACTATTGCCGGGCATCCGTAAATCTCTTTTGCAGCAACAGAATTTGCAATCCTGTCAGCACCTATCTCTCTGGGATAATCATAATTGATTTTTAACCCGGTTTTTACATTGCTGTCTACTATAAATGGCTCCAGTGAAAAATACTGCCGGCCCATCCTGCTTATCTCAAATAATATCCCCGGGACAACACAGGAGACAGCTATTGCCGAAACTTTGCCCGGCTCATAGCCTGAATTTTTCAGAAAGTTGAAAATATTTGAAGCTATCTCGTCTGCAGTTTCATACTTTGGCGTGACCATACGCCATGAATGCGCCAGTTCATTGCCGCTGAAAAGCCCGATTACGGTCTGTGTGTTTCCTAAATCAATTGCTAAAAGCATAGAGCTCCTTTTGTTTTTTCACTTTATCAATTATTAAATCTTTCAGGACACGCTGCCCGGCCCAAATTTACGTTGAGTCCGCAGCATTGAGTCCGCAGCATTGTATCCGCAGACAGGGCATGCAGCCCGTCCTTTCCCTTCTTCGGTACTCACTATTTCAAGTGACAGTTCCCATATGTCAAATATTATTAATCCCCTTATAACAGCATCAATATTGCCTGTCAGATATTTTATTGCTTCAGTGCATTGCACTGATGCTATCACATTGACTGCAGTGTTTAATATACCGGCATTTGCTGAAGACTCGGAATATATATTATATTTTGTTGCGGATGGCCCGAAAATGCAGGAAAAGCAGGGCGTTTTACCCGGTATTATGGAAGCGGCCATGCCGTAACTTGCAGCAACGGAGCCGTAGATCCATGGAATCTTTTTATTTACGCAGGCTTCATTGATTATGAACCTGGTTTGTAAATTATCTGAGCCGTCAATTACAAGGTCTGCGCCCTCAATAAACTTTCCGATATTTACCGGGTTTATTTCTTCATTGAATGCTTCAACTGATATGCCTGAATTAATCAGGCTCAGTTTCTGCTTTGCAGCTAGCGCCTTTGGCCTGTTTTGACTGGCATCAACCTCATCATAAAGGACCTGGCGGCCCAGATTTGAAAAATCCACCTCATCCCTGTCTACGAGCCTTAAACTGCCGATTCCCACCCTTGCAAGGTTGCTCGCAGAAACAGAGCCCAGCCCCCCGCAGCCAATAATTGTGACGCTGCCTGCAGCAAGCCTGTCCTGCCCGGCTTTCCCGATGGGATAAAAAAGAACCTGCCTGTCGTATCTTGAACCGGAGCGGCAGGCGCAGGTTTTACTGTTAATGCTTTTATTTCCGCCCATAAAATATGCCTGTGATTATTACCAGTTTTTTTCTTCAGGAAAAACATTATTGTATTTAATGCTGTACCTGGGCTCTGCCATTATGTCTTTCATTGCCTGGCACCACTCGGCATAGTGCTCAGTCTGCTTATGGGCATTTGATGCTTCAGGTGATTTGTAGACTTCAGAGAGCACAAATTTAGTCGGGTCTTCCTGGTTTTGCATGCAGTCAAACCGTATTATTCCGGGCTCCATTATGCTTCTGCCGGCATTTTTAACAGTGACAGCCTTAAAATCCTCTATTTTGTCAGGTTTGACTTTAACCATTACGTGAACGATCAGCATTTAAAACTCCTGTCTTTTTTCATTTTGCTCTGATGATTTTCAGCTTCTTTTATAATTCTGTATCAATACTTTGCCGATTCTATTTTCTTATTTTTCTTCAAAAAATCTCGAAGTGATTACCTTGTCTTCAGTGTAAAAGTTTATTATGGCCTTACCCTGGGCCTTAATGTCAGCATACTGGGATTCTTTCATCCCGCCGAAAGGCAGGTATGCAACTGGTGCCGGTATTCCAACATTTATCCCTATCATGCCTGCCTCAGCTTCAAGCTTAAACTTTCTTGCCCAGTATCCATTCTGAGTATATATTGAGGCGCCGTTTCCATACTGGTGACTGTTTATTATCTCAATTGCTTCGTTTAATGTATCTGCTTTCATGATGACAACAACAGGGCCAAAGATCTCTGTTTGCTGTATTTTCATTCCCGGCTTGACATCTGTAAACACTGTGGGGCCAATAAAATATCCGTTTTTACATCCGGGAACTTCTATATTTCTGCCATCCAGGGCAAGCGTTGCTCCTTCGGATATTCCGGTTTCTATTAATGAAAGAATAAAATCTTTTGCTTTTTTGGAAATCACCGGTCCCATCAGCATCGGCTCATCGATATATTTTTCATTCAGGGGATTGGCGACAATGACTTTTTTTGAATCTTCGACAAATTTTCTGCACAGGACTTCATATGTGTTTCCCACTCCGATTATAGCAGATGAAGCCATGCACCTTTGGCCTGCGCATCCATAGCAGGATGTTGTCATATTCCTTATAACCATGTCAAGCCTTGCATCCGGCATGACGACCAGGTGGTTTTTTGCGCTTCCCATTGCCTGAAATCTTTTATTTGAAGCTGCGCATTTTTGGGCAACTATCCTGCAGGTGCCCGTGGAGCCCACAATGGAGATCCCTTTTATCTTCGGGCTGTCCATAAAGGCTTCAGCCACTGCCTTATCACCGTTTACAAGATTGAACACCCCCGGGGGAAATCCGCACTCATCAATATACTTTGTTATTTCCATCATTGTCATTGGCACCTGCTTTGATGCCTTCACTAAGAAAGTATTTCCTGTGGCAAGCGCATAAGGGATAAACCAGAAAGGCACCATGCCCGGAAAATTATATGGGGCTATCATTGCAAAGGGGCCCATCGGCAGCCTTAACACTTCCCCGTCCATGTCAAAAGAGCTTCCGATTATCACATCTCCCTGCTGAAGCACAGGCATGCCGCAGGCCACTTCTATATTTTCATATATTCTTTTAAATTCCGCTTTTGCATCAGTTAAAGATTTGCCCATTTCAGCAACAAGCACCCGGGCAAGTCTGTCTTCATTATCTCTTAATAATTCATTTAATTTAAATAAAGGCCTTACTCTTCTTGCAACCGGGGTCCTGCTCCATGTTTTGTAAGCAGCTTCTGCAGCGTCTATAGCTCTGTTTGTTTCTGCTGTGGTGGACAGAGGCACTTTTGCAATAATTTCTCCAGTGGAAGGATTTTCCACGTCAATATAGCCGGTGTTTTCAGGCTCGACCCATTTGCCGTTAACATAGTTTTTTATTTTTTCAATAGCCACCTTACTTCTCCTTTCATAACTACATAACTAATGGTTATATTTTTTAAGATATTGCCTGTATTATTGCCTGCATTACAGTCTGCTTAAGTTTTTATTTTAAAGCACCTTATTTTAAAGCACCTCTATGCTGTCCAGATCCCCGCTTATAACTGCGTCTATCAGCTTGCCAAGGTACTTATCAATATTATGCTCTGTGCCCGCAACATCAATGCTGCCGTCATTATTATGTTTGATCAGCAACACCGGCGCCTGCTCCAGCTTGCTCCAGAGCTGAGGATTTTTAACAGCATTCAATATCCTGTTTTTATCATCTGCAGTCACTCCAAGTTCAGCAAAAGTGACAGGAAACCTGATCTTTTCCAAAAATTTTAACATTCCACGGGCAACTATAATGCCGAGCTTCCGCCCGCTGTACTTTTCCACCCTTTCGCTGATGTAACCGGCTCTTGCAAATATGCTGCCGAATAGCTTTAACTGCGGCTGGATTGCCGGGGCAAAAAATACCAGCACATATGGATTGGCAATGGCGCATGCTCTTCCATGGGTTATCTTGTTAACAAGCGAGAAACTGAAAAGATGAGAAAAATTTGTGCTGCCAATCATTATTGCATAACCGCCCATATCTGTTCCAAGGCCCAGGCTTTCAACAGCATCATTATCTGCTGACTGCTCAAGGGCAAGTGGAAGATTTTCAACAATAAGGCTTATCCCGGCTTCTGCTATTTCCATTGTTTTTTCAAAGAAGGGCTGTCCTGTCGCTCCGCACACCACCTCAATGCAATGAGATATGCCGTCAAGGGCGCCGTCTGCTTTTAAAGAATAAGGCGCATTTTTTACTGTTGTGTAATCAAACAGGGCAAAGGGGGGCGTTATTGCCTCATCTATTATCAGTTTTTTCTGAGCTTTTACAGGATCTGTAATATTTGAATATTTTGTAAGATGCGCGCCTGAGCTTGCTGCAGTCTGAACAGCGATAAATGGCGGAAGTTTTTTTTCTTCTTCCTGCAGTTTTTTCGTCACAAAACCAACGCCAAAATAATCTTCAACATCATCAGACCTTAAAGCTGAAATTACAACTGCCGCTTTTGCCGCATCGATCGTGCTCCCGCCTCCCACAGCTATTATGCTGTCAGGGCAAAGTTTCGTTATCTGATTTGCAATCCTGTAAACATCTTCTTTTGGAGAATTCGGCGAAGCGCCGTCAATCACATCCAGAATAAAAACACCTTCATTTTTTAATGAAGTTTTCACTTTTTCTATAATTGGCTGTATCCACTGCCCCGCTCCGGGCCTGCCTGCCGCCAGCAGAGCTGATTTCCCGGCTCTGCCTGCAAGCTCCCCGATTTTTTCAAGCACCCCTGCACCAAAATAATAATTATTTTTTTTCCAGGCAGCCAGCATTTCTCTGGCTCTGGTTTTATAATCCACTGTTTTTTCTCTCCCCTCCCGCAACGTGCTTTGTATCTTTATAGTCAGAATAAAAAATAATCATTGCTTAAACATAATGACGTCAACTTCAGAATCTTTTTCTATTCTGGCTCTGCCTTCAGGAAATATTGCTATCCCGTCAGCCAGAGACATCGATGTAAGTATTCCTGAGCCCTGCATGCCGGTAGGCCTGAAATAAATCCCGTCTTCCTTTTTTTCAAGAAATACCCTTATAAAATCCGTCCCTGTTTCATTATGCTCATAATCCTCAAGCGCTTTTGCAGCAATTTTTCTTCTGAAGATGTCGCTGTCTCCCATTATTTTCTTTATAAGCGGCCTCACATATATTTCAAAACATATCATTGCAGAAACTGGACTGCCGGGCAGACAGAAAATAAACCTGTTTTTATAATTAAGAAAGGCAAATGGTTTACCGGGCTTCTGGCTCACCCTCCAGAATACAAATTCTGCTCCAATGTCATCAAGGGTTTCCCTAACATAATCATAATCCCCCACTGAGACACCGCCGGTTATAAGGAGAATTTCGCACTCCTGCAGGCTTCCTAAAACTTTCTTTTTAATTGACGCTCTGTCATCAGCAACTGTCCCGTATCTTCTGAACTTTGCACCTGATTCTAAAACCTGGGCTGCAAGCGAATAGCTGTTTGAATCCCTGACTTTTCCGAATGATAATTTTTCCTCTATGTTTATCAGCTCGTCGCCGGTTGAAAGAATGCCGACCACAGGCGGGAGGTTAACACAAACTTCGCTTATCCCTGTTGAAGACATGAGCCCGATGTCTGCAGGGTATATCTTTAAACCTTTCTTAAGAAAGATATTACCCTTTTTTATATCCTCACCTTTGCAGCGTATATTCTCGCCCTGCCTGCATTCTTTAAATACCAGCACGTCTTTTCCTTCTTTAAGAGCGTCTTCCTTCATCACCACACAATCACAACCCTGCGGTATGGGAGCGCCTGTCATTATCTGTACGCAGATCCCCGGCTCAAGCTTAAAATCAGAAACTTTGCCGGCGGGTATGTCCTCTTTAAACAGTTTTAACTTAACAGGATAATTTTTATCAGCGCCTATTATATCCACTGCATTTACTGCATATCCGTCCACTGCAGAATTATCAAAAGCCGGAACAAAATTTTCGGATACCAGATTTTCTGCAAGTATAAGATGCAGGCTTTCAAGGATAGGCACTTTTCCTGTTTTGATGTTTACATCTGAGGAAATTACCTTTTCCCGGGCTTCTTTCACAGATAACATTTTTTTATTTCACCACCTGCTGATAATTTTAACACTTTCACTGAAATTGCAGGATTCAATATATTTTTCAATTGTCTTACCTTCTATTATAATGCCGGGAGCTATTTCTGCCAGGGGTAAGAGTACAAAATTACGCTCTTTTAATTTTGGATGGGGCAGCACAAGAATGTCAGAAATAATATTCAGTTTTCCAAAATACAGAAGGTCAAGGTCTATTACACGGGGTCCAAATCTTTCACTTTGCGGTTTCCTGCCAAGGCTATATTCTATGCTTTTTAAAAACCCCAGCATTTCAAAAGGGCTGTAGTCCTTTCCGGCTCTTCCCTCAAGAGCGATATTGTAGAAATGCTGCTGCTCTTTTACATACATTGGCTCGGTCTCATAGATTGATGAGGCTTTTGTTATTTTAAAGTTTTTATTTTCGCCAAGGGCGCGTACCGCTCTGTGCAGGTTTGCTTTTCTATCGCCTGTATTTGACCCGAGGGATAAATAAAATTCTGTTAATTGTCCGGTTTGCCCCGATATTTCTTTTTCAAGGCTGCATTTTACGCCAACTGAACTTAGGTTTTCCTTTATAGGCGGATTTGTTTTTTCAACCTTTACGCCAACTTTTATAATAAGCGGTGAAAATGAAAGGATCTTTTCTGCCAGATCGCCTGCAAGGGCTTCAAGCAGGTTGTATTTTTTTTTGCTATTTATCTTCTTTATAATATCAATTATTTCTGAATAATTTACAGTCTCAGAAATGTCATCTTTAAAGGATTTCCCTGCAGCCAGTGTGTCTTTAGCAAGTGTTATTCTGACATTGAAAAGGAAATCCTGTCCGCTGACTTTTTCTTCGGGGTTGACCCCATGATAGCCATATAGTTTCAGGTCTTTAATAATTATTTTAAACATTGCAATAAAACCTTAAGCCCGTTTTCTTAAGCAGACCCTTACACAGTCTGAACTTTATTTAAATTATTTCCCTGATGCTTTTTGCCACCTTTACTGCAGCAACTGTCTGCGCTACATCGTGCACCCTCAAAATGCTGGCTCCATTGATATATGAATACACTGCAGCAGCAAGACTGCCCTCAAGCCTCTCTGAAGCACCGACTCCTCCAAGAATAGCTCCAATAAAGGATTTCCTTGAAGCTCCGAAAAGCACAGGATAACCCATATTGGTAAAATCCGAAAGTCTTGCAATTATTTCAAGATTGTGTTCCAGATTTTTTCCAAAACCGATCCCTGGATCTATTATTATCTTCTCACGGGCGACCCCTGCTGCTTTTGCTTTTTCTGCCTGGTCGAATAAAAAATCATATATTTCATCAACCACATCTTCATATACCGGGTCATTCTGCATATTTTCAGGAGTGCCCTGCATGTGCATTATCACCACGCTTGCTCCTGTTGAAGCTGCTGTGCCCGGCATAGCATCATCCATGGTAAAACCGCTGATGTCATTGATGATTGCAGCTCCTGCCCCGACTGCCTGTTTTGCAACTTCGCTTCTGTAAGTGTCAACAGATATTAATATGTCATATTTTTTTGATATTGCCGTTATTGCCGGTATTACCCTTGATAATTCTTCCTGCACGCTTACAGGTTTTGAGCCGGGCCTTGTGGTCATCCCCCCCACATCAATGATGTGCGCGCCCTGGCTGACTATTTCTTCTATTCTTGCCATATATTGTTTTTTAAAAAAATAAGCCCCTCCATCATAAAATGAATCCCGGGTTATATTCAGTATCCCCATTATAAGGGGGCCTTCAATGCTGAGATCAAAGGTTTTTTCTTTTATGCTGATGGTTTTTTTGGATTTTGACCGTGACAGCTCTGAAAGATAAAGAATTATTTCTTCAGAAAGATTTTTAAGCCCGAAAGGCTGCAGCTTTATTTTTTCAGCAAGGCTCCTCAGCGATTTTTCTGTCCCGAATATTATCACATCTGTTAAGCTTTCCATTTTCAAAAGATTTTCCCTTGATATTACTGCATCACCCATCCTGGAAAGCATTTCCTGCTTTAATATATTTGCAGCCCTGGCTTTTACTCCTTTGACCTTTAAAGCAATAGGAAAGAATTTATTAGCCATTATATGCTGCCCTGGCACAGTTGACCCTATGATGCCAAATTCTGCCATTGCCTGCTTTTTGGTTCTTAAATCTATCTTCCTTATTCTGTAAGACAGCTTTTAGCTCCTTTCATGAATGATAGGGCATCACCGGTATTATTTTCTTTCTGATTTTATCAGTGCCATTGCTTCTGCCCTCGAGGCAGGATTTTCCCTGAAAAGTCCTCTCACTGCAGAAGTCACTGTAATCGTATTTGGTTTTTTAACACCCCTTATGCTCATGCAGAAATGTTCTGCTTCAATAATAACCATTGTGCCCCGGGGCTCTATCTTTTTCATTATTGTATCCGCAACTATAGTGGTGAGCCTTTCCTGCACCTGCAGCCTGTGCGATACTACTTCAAGCACTCTTGTAAGTTTGCTCAATCCAACTATCCTGCCTGATTTGTTGGGCACATAGGCTATGTGTGCCTTGCCCACAAATGGAACCATGTGGTGCTCACAAACCGAGTAGAATGGTATGTCCTTTACAATAATCATCTCATCATGGTCTTCATCAAACAGAGGCTCAAGATAAACTGACGGATCCTTATCCATCCCGCTGAAAAGTTCCTCATACATATCCGCCACTCTTTGAGGTGTCCTTAAAAGACCTTCCCGGCTGATATCTTCACCAATGCCTTCAAGAATCAGCCTGACTCCCTGTTCAATTAATTTTTTATCCACTTAAGCTCCTCATCAATAGATTAAATTATTAAGCCCTAACACCGGCAGGATGTCAGAGCTTAATTAAATTGCAAATTATGAAAATGACTGCTTTATTTTTTTTAAAATCAAGTTAGCCATACATTATTAACTGTAAAAATATTGACAATGCATGCAAAGGCTGGCTGATTATTTAAGACATACCGGTTTTGCTGCCATCTTCAGAGTCAGCAGTTACTTTTGTCCTTGTCAATTTCCTGGCGCTTCCCTTCTTTGCAGTACTTTTTCCTGCTGCCCGGGATACTGCAGTATCTTCATCAGAGCCGTTACCGTTATTTTTAGCTTTCTTCTGGCTTTTAACACTGAAGAGCATATCCATTACCTGCTCCCTGGAAAGGGTCTCTTTTTCTATCAGTGTTGCTGCAAGAGATTTTAAAGCCTCAGCATTTTCTTCAAGTATCTGTTTTGCTTTCTGGTAGCAGTCTGAAATTATATTGTTAATCTCTCTGTCTATTTCTGAAGCTACCTCTTCACTGTAATGCGGCCTTGATATTATCTCCTTTCCAAGGAAAACTTCTTCATCATCTGTCTTGTATGTGACCGGACCTATTTTATTGCTCATGCCGAACTCCGTCACCATTTTGCGTGCAAGTTTTGTAGCCCTGTCAAGGTCATTCTGCGCGCCGCTTGTAATATCATCAAAGTTCATTTCTTCGCTGACCCGTCCCCCCAGAAGCTGGGTTATATTATCGAGCAGCTCTTTTTTTGATTTGAGAAACCTGTCTTCTTCGGGCAGTGTGATGACATAACCGAGTGCCCGCCCCCTCGATATTATAGATATCTTATGAATAGGGTCAGTGTTTGGCAGAATATGAGAAAGAAGCGCATGGCCTGCTTCATGGAAAGCTATTATCTTCTTTTCTTCTTCAGATATAACCCTTGTCTTTTTTTCAGGCCCTGCAATAACCCTTTCTATTGCATCCTCCACTTCAAACATGCTTATCTTCTTTTTATTGTGCCTTGCTGCAAGCAGGGAAGCCTCATTGAATATATTTGCAAGGTCCGCCCCTGTAAAGCCCGGGGTCTGCTTTGCAATTGTTTTTAAATTTACATCCTTATCAAGCGGTTTGCCTCTTGCATGGATCTCAAGTATCTGCTCCCTTCCTATAAGGTCAGGCCTGTCAACTGCTATCTGCCTGTCAAACCTTCCGGGGCGAAGCAGCGCAGGGTCAAGTATGTCCGGCCTGTTGGTTGCAGCTATAAGTATGACTGTGATTTCCTGGTCAAAACCATCCATCTCAACAAGAAGCTGGTTTAAAGTCTGTTCCCTTTCATCATGACCGCCCCCGAGCCCAGCTCCCCTGTGACGGCCGACAGCATCTATTTCATCCATGAATATTATTGAAGGCTGGGAAGCTTTTGCCTGCCCGAATAAATCTCTTACTCGGGATGCGCCCACACCGACAAACATCTCAACGAATTCTGAGCCTGATATTGAAAAGAATGGAACTCCGGCTTCCCCGGCAACTGCCCTTGCAAGAAGTGTTTTTCCAGTTCCCGGCGGTCCATAAAGAAGCACACCTTTGGGTATCTTTGCGCCCATGGTCTTGAATTTTGACGGATTTTCCAGAAATTCCTCTATTTCACGCAACTCTTCTATTGCTTCGTCAACCCCCGCCACATCTTTGAATGTCACGCGGCCCTTCCCTTTATTTGAAACCCTTGCCCTGCTTTTTCCAAACTGCATCACTTTAGAGCCGCCGCCCTGAAGCTGGTTCATCATGAAAAATATCAGGCCAAACATGATAAGAAACGGCAGCGCACTGAGAAGCAGCTGCACCCATATGGACTGCTTCTGGTTATTGACAATGAATGGTATGTTTTTAGCAAGCAGGACTTCTGTGAGATCATAGTTGTCAAGATAGGATACTTTAAATGAGCTGCCATTCGCAAGCTTGCCTTCTATTAATTTATCTTCTCCCTTTATTGTCAATGGCTCGGCAGTGTTTATTTCATTATTATTTATTTTTGTCATAAATTCATTCATGGAGAGTTCTGTTACCTGTGGCGACATGAACAGAGGGTTCCTGAAGATAAGGAACATCACCACTATGAGTAATATAAGCAGAGCAATATTTTTAAAACTTCGTTTCAAGTGTTAATACACCCCTTTTTAATTTTTTAAACTGATACTTCCGAATCGACTTCAGGTATAATATCGGCAAATAAATATTATATTATATATTATTATATAAAAATAATGAAATTGGACAAAAGATTAAGGGAAGTTTTTACAAAGTTTTTACATATCCCGGCAGGCACAATGCTTGTTTATTCTTGTTCCAGATAACCAATATATGGGAGGTTTCTGTATCTTTCCCCCACATCCAGGCCGTAGCCTATCACATACTTGTTTGGTATATCAAACCCTTTGTATCTAATATTGTTTGCAGTCTTCCGCGGCACTTCTTTATCAAGCAGCGCGCATATTTCTATGCTTTTAGGATTTCGCGCCTCAAGGTTTTTAATCAG
>MWAX01000128.1 GCA_002068775.1 Actinobacteria bacterium ADurb.Bin346
CAGAAACAGAAAAATTTCCAAGAGTTTTTATGACCAGGAATAAAAATATTAAAGGTGCTGTTTATTTCGGGCCTTACATCAATGTAAGAAATACCAGGGATACGCTTGAAACCCTGAGAAGGATTTTCCAGATAAGGGACTGTAAAAAACCTGTTCCCGGAAAAGTTAAAAATGCAGTTTGCCTAAACTATCATATCAATCTCTGCTCAGCTCCATGTACAGGAAAAATAAATGAAAAAAAATACAGGCAAAATATAGACTATATTAAATTGTTTCTTAAAAAAAATGACAGCTCTGTCCTGGAAGCCCTTAAAGCTGAAATGCTCAAACATTCCAAAAAACTTGAATTTGAAGAAGCATCGGCGATTAAATACAGGATAGACTCAATAAATTCATTGCTGACTGAACAAAAAATATCCTTTGCAAGTACTGATACGTGGGATGTGATCGCAGTAAAAAAGGATACGAGGGAAGATCTGGCATCAATAAGCCTGTATAGTTATAAAGAAGGGGAGCTTTCTTCAATTGATAATTTTATGATCCTTAATGTAAAGTATCATGGCGAGAAAGATATCTTATCCGGTTTCATAAAAAGCTATTATTCAGAAATTGATAATGTCAGCTCGATAATATATGTGCCTGTTGAAATAGAAGAAGCTCCAGCCATATCAAAATGGCTCTCAGAATTAAAAGAAAAGAAAGTAAGCATTAAAGTCCCCAAACAAGCCGAAAAAAAAGAAATATTGAATATGGCTGCAAAAAACGCAGTATTATATCTTGAGAAAAAGAAATTTGAGAAGACCACTGGATATTCCAAAGTTTTCAAGGAACTTAGCAAGCTTAAAGAATTCCTGGGACTGAAAAAGGTTCCGAGAAGAATAGAATGCTTTGATATATCAAATATAGGACCGGATTTCGCAGTGGGTTCAATGGCAGTGCTCTCAGACGGAAGCCCGCTTTTAAGCAATTACAGACATTTCAGGATCAAAAGTGTTGCGGGACAGGATGACTTTGCAATGATTTCAGAAGTGTTGAGGCGCCGCCTGAAATATCTTGAAGGTTCGACTTTGGATATTGCAGAAAGCTTTTATACGATTCCAGACCTGATATTAATAGACGGCGGGATACAGCAATATAATGCAGCAAGGAAGGTGCTTGATGAATTCAGTATCTCAGGCAGCAGAGCATTTGAAATAATAGACCTTGCAAGCATTGCAAAAAAGGAAGAAACAGTTTTTTGCGAAAAATACAAGGATGGAATAAATCCCGATGACTCAATTAATTATATGAAAATACTTTTAAGAGCAAGGGATGAGGCGCACAGGTTTGCATTGGGGTATCACCGAAAACTCAGGGACAAAAATATGACACGGTCCGTCCTTGATGGCATAAAGGGAATCGGCGAAAAAAAGAAAAGCCTTATATTGGAAAAATATCCCGGGCTTATAGAATTAAAATCCTGTATGCTCGAAGACTTTATAAGGATAAAGGGCTTAAGCTACAAAGATGCGCTGAATGTGTATAACAGTTTAAACAGGTATTGATAAATACCGCACTTTACATTAAAGTTTTTAAATGTAAAAAACACTTTTTTCTTTTCTAAAAAAAATGGCTAAAGTACATGACGTAAAGCTTGTTATTATCACCGGGCTTTCCGGAGCAGGTAAAACTGCGGCTCTCCGATATTTTGAAGACGCCGGTTACTACTGCATAGATAATCTTCCGGCAAGCATGCTGGTGAATCTTATCGACTTCTTTAAAGAAAAAGACAGCAATATAAGTAAAATAGCAGTTGCTGTTGATCTCAGAAGCGGATTTTTATTTGATGAGATCTATAAGACTCTGGATCTGCTGAAAAAACACAATATAAAATTTATCATACTCTTTCTCGAAGCATCAAAAAGTACAATAATAAAACGGTTCAGCCTTACAAGAAGAAAACATCCCCTTGTTGAAGACGGCGACCTTCTTACAGGCATTGAGAAAGAGCTTGAAAAACTGTATCAATTAAGAGAAATGTCTGATGTAATAATTGACACCACATCCATGACACCCAAAGAGTTAAAAATAGAGATAGCTGAAAGGATCATGAGCAGTGACGAAAAAAATACTCTTTTTCAGATATCTGTCGTATCTTTCGGTTACAAATATGGTATTCCGCAGGAAAGCCTGGACATTGTAATGGATGTCAGGTTTCTTCCCAATCCTTATTATCTTGAAGTTTTAAAGGATCTGGACGGACTTGATGATAAGGTAATAAATTTTGTAATGTCAAATGAAGAAGCAAGGAAATTCCTGAGGATGTTTGAAAAGATGCTTGATTTTCTTATTCCCAATTATATTGAGGAGGGCAAAAGCTACCTTGGCATAGGTATCGGGTGTACAGGCGGGCGCCACAGGTCTGTAGTCATAGCAGAAAAATTATTTGAATATCTGAAGTTCAAGGGTTATTCAGTGAAGCTTTTTCACAAAGATATAGAAAAAAATGAATGAGTGCCTGCGCTTGCGCTCCCGAATATTTAAAAGTAAAAACTCTGCAATTTGCTTAAATTAGGTAAATCGGGCCAGCTAAATCGAGCAAGATAAATTAAGCCAGGTAAATTTGGTCAGGTGAATGGGTCAGATAAATTAGGTTTCCGATGCCTCATTTAAAAATGTACACGAAATAGTCTTTAAAATTAATAATTAATTTGTTAAAATTTACCGATTTATAAAAAATTTTTATAATTTATAATATTTCTTAGCAATTATTATTAACAGGAGGAAGAATGGCAATTAAAGTAGGAATAAACGGTTTTGGAAGAATCGGCAGAGTGTTCATGAGGGCAAAAATGAAGTATGACACCAAAAACGATATTGAAGTGGTTGCAATAAATGATATAACAGACCCGAAGACACTGGCGCATTTACTCAAGTATGATTCAGTTTATGGAGTACTTGATAATGAAATCAGGGCAGAAGAAGGAGCGATCAGCATTGACGGGAAAAAAATCAAAGCTTTGCTTGTAAAGGAACCTTCAGAACTGCCATGGAAAGAGTTTGGTGTTGATATTGTAATAGAATCAACAGGAAAGTTCACCAAAAGAGAAGATGTCATGAAGCATATGGAAGCCGGCGCCAGAAAGATAATAGTGTCTGCCCCAATGAAAGGCGGAGGCGCAGATGCAACCATAGTGATGGGTGTCAATGAAAACACTTATGACAAAAAAATGCACAATATTATATCCAATGCCTCATGCACAACAAATGCTCTTGCACCGGTATGCAAGGTAATCAATGATAGTTTTGGCATAGTCGATGGTTTTATGACCACTATTCACTCATATACAAATGACCAGAAAATCCTTGATCTTCCGCATAAGGATCTCAGGCGAGCCCGTGCAGCCGCACTTTCAATAATACCGACATCTACAGGAGCTGCATCTGCCATCGGGCTTGTAATACCTGAGCTGAAAGGCAAACTTGATGGTGTTGCAATGCGGGTACCCACCCCGGTAGGCTCCCTGGTGGACCTTGTTGTAAACCTTTCAAAAGACGCGTCTGTTGAAGAAGTCAATGCAGCATTTAAAGCTGCTGCTGCTTCTAAAGAGCTGAAAGGGATCCTCCAGTACTGCGAGGACCCCATTGTATCTGCGGATATTATTGGCAATAATTATTCGTCAATATTTGATTCACTTTCAACAATGAAGCTTGGCAAAATGATCAAAGTGTTCTCATGGTATGACAATGAGTGGGGCTACTCTTCAAGACTCATAGACCTCATCAAATATATGATGAAATAATAAAAATACGGCAGCTATTCCAGTGTAAAAAATAACCGGGGCAGAAATGTCTCGGTTATTTAATATATATTAAATCTGCTGTTTTAATCAAAAATGACTTAAACGGAGGTTGATAAAATGTTCAGTAAAAAAACAGTTGAAGACATTGATGTTACAGGAAAAACTGTTCTGGTAAGAGTCGATTATAATGTCCCCCTAGACTCTGAGGGAAATGTTACGGACAACACAAGAATAAAATTATCCCTTCCAACCTTAAACTACCTTTTGAAAAAAAATGCAAAAATTGTATTAATGTCGCATCTGGGCAGGCCCAAAGACACTGTGGAAGATAAGTACAGGCTGACTCCGGCTGCAAAGGAGCTTGAGAAATTAATTGGAAGACCGGTAAAAAAATTTAATGAAATATTCAGCCAGGAAATAAAAGAATATATAAAAAATTCCATGAAAAGTGGCGATATAGTAATGCTTGAGAACCTCAGGTTCAATGCAGGTGAGAAAAAAAACGTAAAAGAATTTGCATCAGAACTTGCATCCCTTGCAGATATCTATGTCGACGATGCTTTTGGAGCAGCTCACAGGGCGCATGCCTCAATTGTGGGAGTGGCAGAGTTTCTCCCGGCAGTTTCCGGGCTATTATTGAAAAAGGAAGTCGAAGCTCTCGGAGAGCTGCTTGAAAATCCGAAAAGGCCTTTTATTGCAGTTCTTGGCGGAAGCAAAGTATCTGATAAGATACTTGTAATATCCAACCTTCTGAGCAAAGTCGATTCCCTGTTGCTCGGCGGGGGAATGACATATACTTTCCTTAAAGCGCAGGGCTATGAGATTGGAAGGTCGATTTGCGAAGACGACCAGCTGCAATATGCGCTTGATATGATAGAATTGGCAAAAAAGAACAAAGTGAAATTAATGCTTCCAGTGGATATCAAAGTTGCACCGGAATATGCAGAAAATGCTGAAAAGAAGAATGTCTCATTAAAAGAAATACCTGCAGACTGGGAAGGCATGGGTATTGGGGAAAAGACAACCCGGCTTTATAAAGAAGAAATAGCGAAAGCAAAAACAATTTTCTGGAACGGCCCAATGGATGTATTTGAGTTTGACAGGTTTGCCAGCGGAACAAAGGAAATTGCAAATGCAATTGCAGGCAGCGATGCGATCACTGTTGTCGGCGGAGGCGATACTCTGGCTGCAATTAAGAAGTACGGCCTTAATGATAAATTTACTCATGTGTCAAGCGGCGGCGGCGCATCAATGGAATTTTTGGAAGGCAAAGTTCTGCCTGGTATTTCAGCACTTCAGGATAAATGATTTTACTGATTTAATATAACAGGAGAATAATATGAGAAAACCTTTTATTGCAGGCAACTGGAAAATGAATATGACCCATCTTGAAGCAATCAAGTTCACACAGGACTTTGGCTATGAATTCAGGAACAGTAAGGGCTGTGAAGTTTGTCTGTGTCCGCCCTTTATTGCATTAAGAAGTGTTAAGAACATCATAGATTCAGATAGAATAGAAGTAAAACTTGGTGCCCAGAACATGCACTGGGAGGAAAACGGGGCATATACAGGTGAGGTATCACCTTTAATGCTTTCAGCTCTAGGGGTGGAATATGTGATAATCGGACATAGCGAGAGAAGAGAATACTTTTTTGAATCAAATGAAGTTGTAAATAAAAAAGTCAAATCTGCTTTTAAACATAACCTGAAACCGATAATGTGCGTAGGCGAAAGCCTGGCAATAAGGGAATCAGGCAGGGCTGAAGAGTTTGTGCTTTGCCAGGTGGATGAATGCCTTTCAGGAATTGAGAAAAAGGATATTGAGCTCCTGACAATTGCTTATGAGCCAGTCTGGGCAATAGGCACTGGGAAAACGGCAACTTCAGGCGATGCTAATGATATGTGCTCTGCAATCAGGAGAAAAATTGCGAAAATATACAACCCTGAGACAGCAGATATGGTGAGGATACAGTATGGCGGGAGCGTAAAACCTTCAAATATTTCTGAACTTATGTCGATGTCCGATATAGACGGTGCGCTTGTGGGGGGCGCAAGCATTAAGCTTGAAGACTTTACAGCAATATTAAATTTCTAGCTTACAGTACAGGAAAAAGATGGTGCAGCATATATTATCCGGTATACCCAGACCATTATGCCTGATAATTATGGACGGGTGGGGAATATCAAACTCAAGCGACAGTCAGGCAGAAGGCAATGCAACTGTTATTGGTAAAACCCCAAACATGGATTATTTCTACAGGACGTATCCCAATACTGTGCTTTTATCTTCCGGGGAAGCTGTAGGCCTGCCTGAAGGGCAGATGGGCAACTCTGAAGTGGGACATTTAAATATCGGAGCCGGCAGGGTAGTCTATCAGGAACTTACAAGAATAACCAAATCTATAAGGGATGGAGATTTTTTCAATAACCAGGCCCTTATTTCTGCTGTCAGGAATGTCAGTGATAAAAACAGTTGCCTTCACATAATGGGACTTGTATCAGACGGGGGTGTCCACAGCCATATCAATCATCTTAAAGCATTAATTGACCTTGCAGAAAAAAATAAAATAAAGAAAGTATATATACACGCATTTCTTGACGGCAGGGATGTTCCTCCAAGGAGCGCTATACCATATTTAAAAGACCTGGACGATTACCTTTTTAAAAAAGCTTCTGGCGAAATTGCCACTGTGAGCGGAAGATATTATGCAATGGACAGAGACAACAGGTGGGACAGGGTTAAAAAGGCATACGATGCGATGGTGTACAGGGATGGAAGAATTTTTGAATCTGCAGAATCCCTTGTTGAGGACTCATATAATAATGGGCTGGACGATGAATTTGTCATACCGGCACTTGTAAAAACAAAGGATGAAAAATATTCAGGAATTAAAAGCGGAGACTCCATAATTTTCTTTAATTTCAGGCCTGACAGGGCAAGACAATTAACGAAATCCTTTATAACAAAAGATTTTGCAGATTTCGACCGTGGTAAAAATCCACCGCAGGTATTCTTTGTTTGTATGACTCAATACAGCAGGGATTTTGATGCGCCCGTGGCTTTTCCGCCTGCACCAATCAATAATACGCTGGGGCAGATTCTCTCAGCTAATAATTTGAGGCAGCTGAGAATAGCAGAAACAGAAAAATATGCGCATGTCACATTTTTTTTTAACGGAGGAGTCGAAAAGCCGGATCCAGGCGAAGACAGGATACTTATACCATCACTAAAAATAGCAACTTATAATCTTAAGCCGGAAATGAGCGCAGTTGCTGTTACAGATACAGTAATAGAAAAAATTGAAAAGAACATATATGATGTCATAATCCTTAATTATGCAAATCCTGATATGGTCGGACATACGGGCTATATCGAAGCTGCGGTAAAAGCTGTGGAGACAGTTGATGCCTGCATTGGAAAAGTGATTAATAAATTAAATGTAGCCGGCGGACTGGGAATAATTACTGCAGATCATGGAAATGTTGAAGAAATGATAAACTGTGATGAAAAGTGTCCCATGACAGCGCATACAGGCTCGATGGTTCCCTTTATTATCTGTACCAGCAAGATAAAGAAATTAAGGGGACCGGCACCAATAAGAGATTTAAGGCAGCAGAAATGTCCTGCATACAACGGCGCTATAAGCATCGGTGCACTTTGTGATATTGCGCCAACAATACTTGAAATACTTAATATAAAAAAACCTGAAGAAATGACAGGCATTTCTTTGATAACAGAATAAGAAAAGGGAAGCATATAATATTTCGGGATAAAGAAAAGCATATATTTTGATTATTGTATTTTTTTTGATAAAATGTGGGTTTAAGTTACTAATAGCGTGTATTAGTTAATAATTTTTCTGTATTTTTTATATTTTTTTTATTATCAGTCAGAGTGATTTTATTTTTTTAAAATATAGTTTTACCGGATGAGAGGTTAGGCAGAAATGGGCTCAATTATATTAAATATTATTTTTGGAATACATGTGATTGCATGTATTGGTATAGTGCTTTTCATTCTTTTACATGCAGGCAGGGGCGGAGGCGTATCAGGCTTATTTTCCGGAATGGTTGAAACATTTGATGGCACAGGGATTGTTGAAAAAAACCTTGACAGGATAACAATAATACTCGGTGTAGTATTTGCAATTACAACTATTGCTCTGTTCATACTTCTTTAATTATATTCTGGAGGGTGCCTGTTAAATGGCAGCATTTTTATTTAAACGTGTGCTATCCTCGATCGCAACGCTATTTATTATAATCACCATAACATTCTTTTTAATGCACTCCATACCCGGCGGACCATTTGCTACAAATGAAAAACTCAGCCAGAGTGTCATTAAAGCAATGGAGGTCAAGTATGGCCTTGATAAGCCTCTTATACAGCAGTATGGAGTTTATTTGAAGAACCTTATCAGAGGAGATCTCGGATTATCCATTGCATCAAAAGAAGGTAAAACTGTTAATTACATTATAAAAACGAAATTCCCCGTGTCAGCCAGGCTCGGAGGATTAGCCATCATGCTTGCGCTGTTGCTGGGCCTGCTGATGGGCTCATTTGCAGCTCTTCAGCATGAAAAATTTGTGGACCGGCTTGTAATGTTTATTTCCACCCTCGGAATTGCTGTGCCGGGCTTCATAATGGGCATGCTTCTGCTGCTGTTATTTGGAGTGTCATTGCGATGGCTGAATTTTATAGGTCTGAACTCACCGCTTGATTATATATTGCCAACTTTCACACTTGCTTTTTACCCTGCATGTTTTATAGCAAGACTTATCCGCTCTTCGCTCCTTGACGTTTTGGGCCAGGATTATATAAGGACCGCAAGGGCAAAAGGAATAAAAGGTTATTCCATTCTAATCAAGCACGCAATGAGAAATGCAATTTTGCCTGTAGTTACATACCTTGGACCGCTTATTGCCTATGTTCTTGTAGGCAGTTTTGTAGTAGAAAGAATATTTTCTATTCCCGGACTGGGCCTGTTTTTTGTGCAAAGCATAACGTCGCGCGACTATCCGCTTATCATGGGCACAACTATATTCCTGGCTGTCCTCATAATATTTATGAATCTGGTGGTCGATATTATATACGGGATAATAGATCCGCGCATCAAGGTAAAATAAAAGGAAATAAACAGAAAGAATGAATAAAAATCCATTCTCATTTCAAATAGACCCGTCGATGTTTGAGCCGGCAGACGCTGAGGAGAAAAAAGAGCTTATTGTGTCAAGAAAAAGCTTTTCTTTCTGGCAGGACGTCTGGAGGCGCCTGAGGAAAAATCCCACTGGCATGGCAGGACTTGTGCTTATAATCTTATTAATGTTTTTTGCATTTGCGGGCCCGCTTTTTATCCCCTACAAATACGATGAACAGGTCAGGGGGCATGAAAACCTCTCACCCATGCAAACGCCGCAGGAGCGCGCAAAGGAGAAAGAAGCCAGACCAAAAGTTAAAAACAGAAGCGCAGAATTTGCTTATGATTTCGCAACTTCTCCCTCAACTGCTGAAACTGAAGTCAGTGAGACAGGTGAAAGACCCGAGATACAGGAAGATTTTTTTCCGCATGTATTCGGCACAGACAGCCTGGGCAGGGATAATCTGGTAAGGCTGATGTACGGGTCAAGGATCTCGCTGACCGTCGGCATTGTGGCAAGTATAATCATACTGATCATCGGCTCGACATACGGAGCATTCAGCGGATTTGTTGGCGGAAAGACCGACAATGTAATGATGAGGGTGATTGAATTGCTTTATGCCGTTCCGGATATACTCATAGTCATACTTCTTTCAATCGTCCTTAAGGAGCCAATGGCTCAGTTGTTTGCAAGAAGTACATTAATGAGCAAGCTGACCGGCATTGGTCCGGGCCTTCTCTCAATGTTTATTACTTTTACACTGCTGTACTGGGTAGGGATGGCAAGGATAGTAAGGGGGCAGGTGCTGCAGCTAAAAGAGCAGGAATTCATACTGGCAGCTCAGGCTCTCGGAGCAAACAGCAGCAGGGTCATTTTCAAGCATCTCATTCCAAATTGCATCGGACCTATTATTGTAACCACAATGTTCCAGATACCCACTGCTATTTTTGTAGAATCTTTTCTGAGTTTTATCGGACTGGGTATTTCCGCTCCAATGGCGTCACTCGGCTCGCTGGCAAATGATGCACTGACAGGAATACAGACATACCCGTATATGCTTGCCCAGCCGGCTATAATGATTGCACTTATAATACTGTCATTTAATTTACTTGGCGACGGATTGCGTGACTCGCTTGACCCGCGAATGAAGAAATGAGTTTGATCATATGGATAATTTAAATAATTCAAATGCTGATAAAAAGCTCGTAGAGATAAAAGATCTCAGTATCTCTTTCTTTACACCTGCGGGAGAAGTCAAAGCGGTGAGGGGAGTGTCATGGAGCCTTAGGGAAGGAGAAGCACTCGGAATTGTCGGTGAATCAGGCAGCGGAAAAAGTGTCTCTGTCTATGCGCTTATGGGGATATTGCAGAATCCCGGGAAAGTCATCGGAGGCTCTATAACTTTCAATAATATAGATATGCTTAAACTTAAGGAAAGCCAGTGGCGCCTTATAAGGGGAAAAGATATGTCAATGATATTCCAGGATCCAATGACATCTCTTAATCCGGTTTATACTGTCGGCAATCAGATTGCTGAAACAGTGCTGGCTCATACCAGGACAACAGCTCAAAAAGCAAATAAGGAAGCAGTAAAAAGTCTTGCAAGAGTTCACATCCCCAATCCGGAAAGAAGAGCAAGGCAATATCCTTTTGAATTTTCAGGAGGCATGAGACAGAGAGCTATGATATCGATGGCTCTGTCCTGCGAGCCTAAACTTCTTATTGCAGATGAGCCAACAACTGCGCTTGACGTTACCATACAGGCGCAGATAATAGAATTGCTGAAAGAGCTTAAAAAAAATACCAATATGGGAATTATACTTATCACGCATGATATGGGCATAATCACTGATATCTGTGAAGATGTAATAATAATGTATGGTGGTCAGGTAATGGAATCTGCATCCGTGAAAGAACTATATAAAAATCCGGCACATCCTTATACCCTTGGTCTGCTTGAATGCCTTCCGAGGTTATCAAGTGATTCAGATGAGCCTTTAAAGCCCATAGAGGGATCACCAGTTGATCTTTTAAACCCTCCCAAAGGATGTCCTTTTGCTCCGCGGTGTTTTAAATGCATGAAAATATGTCTTAATAATCAGCCGCCGAATTTTGAAATAAAACCGGGTCATCACTCTGCATGCTGGCTTCATCAATATCAATCAGGCAGGGACTAAGATTGACTTAAAAAATATTTAATGATGAATAAATTAATAGAAATAAAAAATCTTATAAAGCACTTTCCGGTAAAAGGCGGATTTAAAAGCAGTAAGGTCCAGGCCGTTGATGATGTAAGCTTTTATATAGACCGTGGCGAGACTCTGGGGCTTGTGGGCGAATCAGGTTGCGGCAAGACAACAGTGGGCAGGACTATTGTCAGATTATATGAGCCAACAAGCGGCAAAATCATATATGACGGCAAAGATATTACAAAAGTCAATATGAGGCCATACAGAAGCAGGATGCAGGTTATTTTCCAGGATCCTTATGCATCCCTTGACCCTCGAATGACAGTCAGTAATATTGTAGGAGAGCCATTGGATATAAATAAAACTTATAAAAGCAAAAAGGAAAGAAATGACAGGATATTTGATATATTAAATATGGTTGGTTTGTCAAATGAACAGGCAAACAGATATCCGCATGAATTTTCCGGAGGGCAGAGGCAGAGGATAGGAATTGCAAGGGCGCTTGCAGTTAGACCTGACTTTATAGTTTGCGATGAACCTGTTTCTGCTCTTGATGTCTCGATTCAGGCGCAGATCATCAATATCCTGATGGACCTGCAGAAACAGTTTGACCTTACATATTTGTTTATTGCGCATGACCTTGCAGTCGTCAAACATATTTCAAACCGTATTGGTGTAATGTATCTCGGAAAGATAGTTGAACTTTGCACGAGCAGAGAATTGCATAAAAATCCTCTGCATCCATATACGCAGGCTCTTTTATCAGCAATACCTGTGCCGGATCCTGACATAAGCATGAAAAAGAAAAGGATCATACTACAGGGAGATGTTGCCAGCCCGATAAATCCGCCGCAGGGCTGTCGTTTCCACACCCGATGCTTCAGAGTACAAAAAAAGTGCATCGAAGAATGCCCGGAGCTGCTGGAGCTTGAAGCAGGTCATTTTGCAGCATGTCATTTTCCAGGCTGATAAACTTACTTTACTTCCAGACTGCGCTGATTATTAAACGGGCTTTATTAAGGGAGCAGTGAATAAATTGATTGAAAAATTTAATATTTTTATTAAAAAGTCAAATAAAATAAATACTTTTTCTATATTATTGAATAAAACATTATATTAATACAATATTGCAAAAAGTTTTAATTAAAAGTAGAATATAACACATTATTATCAAAATAAGGTAATAATGGTATTATCATGGATGTCATATTGAGTGTATAAGTATATAAATCAAAGGAGGAAAAATATGAAAAAAGTGAAGGCTATTTTTGTGGTAATAGCGGTACTTTGTGCCGTGTCTCTTGTTTTTACAGGTTTTGGCTGTAAACAAGCGGTCCCAACTACAATGGCTGTATGGGCAGCCACAGAGCCTGAGTCAATCGATCCTGCAAAATCAGCATGGGTGCATGAGGGAACACTCATTTATCACACGTTCGAGGGCCTTATGAGATGGGATGCCACGGTCCCTGGCTCAGTGCCAGTCCTTGGGCAGGCGAAGGAAATTGTCTGGGATGCAACAAAAACAAAAGCTACAGTTAC
>MWAX01000129.1 GCA_002068775.1 Actinobacteria bacterium ADurb.Bin346
TTTTTCAATAGTGGATACACTAACAGAATTCAAGGAAATCCTCAAAGTAAGAATAACTATTGAAGGGAAACAAAACGGTAAAATAGATGGTCTATATATTGAGGATTTCTGGGGGCATATCGGTATCTATGAAGATTTTGAGAGAAATGAACAGATAATTGGACTACAGGATTGATGATAATTTAAAAGAAACAGAAATAAAAAAAGAAAAAATTGGCTGGCTCTGCACATATGCTCCTGAAGAAATCATAATAGCAGCAGGCTATCATCCTTTGCGCATAACCGGTAAACTCAAAGCTTTCAAATCAGAAGGTTACTTTCCAATTAATTTCTGCCCTTTTATCAAGGCATCAATGGAAGACCTTCTTGCTTCTGCCCTAAAATTAAAAGGAGTGATATTCACAAACTCCTGTGACGGCATGAGAAGGTTTTATGACAGCTGCAGAGCTTACCTTCCTGACCTGCCTGCTTTTATGCTAGATGTCCCTCGTAATAAAAATATTATTTCTATTGAGCACTTCACTGCATCACTTAAAGAAATGATAATTTTTCTTGAAGAGTTGTCAGGTAAAAAAATCTGCAGTCATGAGCTTGAAAGTGCAATCGGCATATGTAATGAAAAAAGAATGCTTTTAAAGAAATTGTCAAATCATTTCAGGAATAATCAGGGTTCAATCGGAGTGAAGAATTACTATAAAATCCTTGAAAAATCAATGACTGATGAGCCTGAGGCCTTCATTAAGTATATTAAAGAGCGCATTAAAGAGCTGAGATCTCATCTGAACAGCGCTTCTGCAGGACCAGCCATAATGGTTATAGGCAATTTTATAAATGAGGAAAGACTGTGGGATATTTTTGATGAAATTGACTGCATAATTGCATCGGAAGACATGTGCAATTCAAGCAGATATTTTGAAAACATAAAGCTGTCCGCAGGAGCAGAAGAAGTTCTCGATGCAGCACTTGGTGCAGGCAAAGAATCGCCTATGGCAAAACTGCTGACCGGCATTGCTGTAAGACAACTTTACAAGCCGCAATGCATGAGGACTGCAGATATGGGAACAAAAATTGAAGAAATAATAAAAAGTATTACCAGGAATAATATAAAAGGGCTAATATTTATAAGCCAGAAATTCTGTGACAATACTCTTTTATTATACCCCCTGCTCCGGGAAAAACTTGCTGAAACAGGCATTCCAAGCCTTTTTCTCGAAATAGAGCATAACAATATTTCTGCAGGGCAGATAAAAACAAGGCTTCAGGCTTTTCTTGAAATAATTTAATAAAATAAAAAAGAATTTAAAATGTTTATTCCAAAGGACAAATTATGGGAATAGCAGAAAAAATAAAAGACGGTTTAAAAACAAACATACAGAATAATCTTAATAAAAAAAATATTAAAAAAATCCTGAATATTATATCATCAGAACCACTGCTTTCCGCTTATGGCGCAACTTTTGCTTCAAAGTCTGACAAATTCCTTAATATTTACAGTATAAAAAGTTTACAAAAAGCATACAGCTCAAGATATCCTGTTGCATACGGGTCATTATTTTTACCATTTGAACTTTTTCACGCCCTCGGACTCGCACCTTTTCTTCCTGAGGTCATAGGGGGGTTTACAGGAGGATTGGGACTTGCTGACAGGACACTTAAAGAAGCTTCTTCAAGATGGTATACTCCGGACCTCTGCACTTTTCACAGAAGTGCTTCAGGTGCTGTGGAGATGGATCTTTTTCCCGAGCCGGATTTTATAATCTGCACAAATATTGCCTGTGACGCTGCCCAGAAGACTTTTTATATAGATGCAGGCAAATTTGGCATCAAAGACAGATTTTATCTAATTGATGTCCCGTATAAAAAAAATGAAGGCTCAATAAAACTTCTTGCAAAACAGCTTGAAAATATAAGCGCGGATATCGCCGCTAAAATGAATAAAAAAATTGACATGGAAAAATTTGCCTCAGTCATTGATTACTCCAATAAGTTCAGGGATTGGGCATTAAAAGCAAATGGTGTAAGGAAAAAATTATTATTTTATCCCAAATATTTTAATGGCCTCAATTTTATACTGCCTTTTCATGGGCTGGCAGGCACAAAAGAAGCAGCAGATCTTTACAGAAATGTTTATCTTGAATTAAATGAATTTCTTAAGGTGCAGGAAAGCATTTTTACAAACACCGGTAATTATAAGCCTGAAAAAATGTTTAAGGGCAGGAAAATACCATGCGTCGACAACCTTAAAAAAAGCAGGAAAATTCTCTGGATGCATCTTAAGCCATACTATAAAAACAGTATTTTTACAATGCTTGAAGAAAACAACTACAAAATTGTATTTGAAGAAATCAGCAATGTATACTGGCCCAGGCTTGACCCGGAAAAACCATTTGAGAGCCTTGCTGTCAAGATGCTTTCAAACCCTTTGAATGGAAGCATAGAAAACAGGGTAAACGCAATATTGAAAATGGCCCTTGATTATGGTATAGACGGAGCCGTATTATTTGCGCACTGGGGCTGCAGGCACAGCAATGGCGGGGCAAGGATACTTAAAGACAGCCTTAAAAACATCGGCATACCCCTTCTTATTCTGGATGGAGACTGCTTAAATAAAAATAATTCATCAGAAGGCCAGATATCAACAAGGCTTCAGGGATTTATAGAAATAGTTGACAGCAGGATTCAGGATTAATAAATTTTAATTTGAAAGGTTAAAAATGATTACATGCGGAATTGATGTCGGCTCTGTTTCATCAGAAGCGGTTGTGCTTGACCGCAGTGATGAAAAATTCAATATATCAGCTTATGTTATTGCGCCTACGGGCGGCGACAGCCAGGAAGCTGCCAGAAATGTTTTTGAAGAAGCTCTTGCCAGATCAGGATTTTCAAGACAGGACATAGGCTCAATAGTTGCAACAGGCTATGGCCGGCTCAACATTCCCTTTGCCACAAAAAATATTACAGAAATAAGCTGCCATGCAAGAGGTGTTATCAATTTTTTTCCGGATACAAAAACAGTAATTGATATTGGCGGCCAGGACAGCAAAGTGATCAAGCTTGACTCAAAGGGAAGCCCTGCGGATTTTTTAATGAATGATAAGTGCGCTGCCGGCACCGGCAGATTTCTTGAAGTAATGGCAAAGGCACTGGATATCAAACTCACTGATTTTGCTTTCATTTTTAACAGCACCCGTGAAAAAGTTGACATATCTTCCACATGCACAGTTTTTGCAGAGTCTGAAATAGT
Source organism: Actinobacteria bacterium ADurb.Bin346 (assembly GCA_002068775.1). Taxonomy (GTDB): domain Bacteria; phylum Actinomycetota; class Humimicrobiia; order Humimicrobiales; family Humimicrobiaceae; genus Fen731. The sequence continues at coordinate 3,245 of MWAX01000129.1, forward strand.
ATCCCTTATAGGCCATGGAATTGAAAAAAACAGGATTGTCAAAGGCCTGGTATACTCAATCACTGACAGGATAGTCTCAATGGTTGAAAGAATCGGGCTTGAAGAGCCTGTCTGCATGACCGGCGGCGTTGCAAAAAATGCTGCAGTATTAAAAGCTCTTGAAGAAAGATTAAAGCTTAAGATCAGCGTTCCTGCAGAGCCGCAGATAACAGGCGCGCTTGGCGCAGCATTGCTCGGTTAAAAAATTTCTATTAAAACTGTTTAAGCTGGCAGATCATTTACTGCTGTTTTTTATAAAAAGCATTTAGTTTTATATATTCATAAGTTATATCATTTGTCAGTATCCTTGCAAAACCCTGTCCGCTGTTTAAGTTTATGTCAAAACCAATATGCCTGTCTTTCAGGAGCCGGTTTGCATTTTCTTCATCAAATTCGACCGACATCCCTTCTTTCATGACAAATATGTCCCCGCATGCGATATCTATTTTTGAGGTATCTATGCTGTTTTCAAAGGAGCCTATTGCTGCTGCAATCCTGCCCCAGTTTATATCCTCGCCATACATTGCAGCTTTAAACAGGATTGAATTTGCCACTTTTTTACCTATACTGCGAGCTTCGTTTTTGTCTCTTGCTCCGCTTACTTTTATGGCAATGACTTTTGTTGCACCTTCTCCATCCTCCACGACTTTTGCGCAAAGGTCTTCAAAAACCATAAACAAACCGAGTTTGAAGATATTGTAAAGTTCTGTATTTTCCTCTGTTATTTCAATCCCGCTTTCACCATTTGCAATAAGCAATGCCATGTCATTTGTACTCTGGCATCCATCTGTAGAAATGCAATTGAAGGTCTGGTCAGCACATTCAAATAAAAGCTTATCAAGAAGCTTATGGCTTATTTTTGCATTGGTTGCAGTAAATGAAAGCGTTGTTGCCATATTGGGCTCCACCATCACGGAACCTTTCGCAATACCGCCTATGTAAACATCATTACCTTTATATGAAAATTTTAATGCCACTTCTTTAGGGTGCTTATCTATTGTAAGTATGGCTTTTGCAGTGTTATGGCCATTTTCATTACTTAGATGGCTGCTGCAATATTTAAGACCGTATTCAATCTTGTCAAGAGGCAGTTGCCTGCCTATCCTGCCTGTTGAAGCCACAAGCACATTTTGCTCAGGAATACCAAGATATTCTGCGGCCATTTTCACTGTCTTTTCCGCATTTTCTATTCCCTGTCTGCCCGTGCATGCATTTGCAATGCCGCTGTTAACAATAATGGCATTTATATTATGATTTACTGCAAGCTGCTTTTTTGATACCAGCACAGGCGCAGCAGCAAATTTATTTGTAGTAAATACCCCGCTGCAATCAGTTCTTCCGGGTAAGAAAACAATGCTGAAATCTTCTTTTGCCTTCCTGATTCCACAATGGCATGACGCGGTTAAGACGCCAGGGACTGTCGTGATCGTCCCTTTTTCTATCTGTGTTATTAAATCTTCAGTTTTACTATCTGTCAATCTCATTTTAATTTTGAATTTGTCATCTCATTTTAATTTTGAATTTTGTATATTATACAGAAATATTAAATAATATACAATAATTTTTTAAATTCCGACTTCTGAATAAATCTTTGCTGCTATTTCGATTTCCTGCTGCCTGCTTTTTATTTCACCATTAAGTTTTTTTTCAAAAAGAGACTCGAGCACCACTTTGTACTTTCTGGAGGGGTAAAACCCGAGCGACTTGAGATCATTTCCTGTGATGTCAAGCTTTATATGTCGCAATCTTGTAAGATACCTCATAATATTATCGTGATGATTTTTGCCAAAACAGCTCAGGATTACTTTAAGCTCGTCAGGAGTATTATTAAGTAATCTGTAAAGATGTGAATTTTTAGTTATTCTGCTTTCAAACTCCTTTTTTAATTTTTCAAGAGACGAAATTGTGCTCTTTATTACAAATATATCTTTATTTTTTATTTTCATATCAAAACACCACTTACCTGCTTTTTCAGGCTCTTTGTCTTTGAGCATCAGAATAAAAATCAGTCTCCATAAATCACAGCCATGTTCCAGATAAGGTGCAAGAGTCTCATATCGCTCGAGGGTTTTCTTTAAAAATTTTATAAAATCTTCATCAATTAAAACATCCACTCCTATTTTTTTTAATGCCTGAAGCTCGTACAGCCTCTCGAGCGCTAACCATGGCGTCTTTTCCTGAAAGATAGTTATAAGCTCATCGCGTATTCTTATCCCCGTAAGCTGCGAAACAATATCCATGTCTATTGTTGAAACTGCCAGTTTTTCGGTATAACTTTCCATTTTAAAACCGAGCCTCTGTTCAAACCTGACCGCTCTGAATATTCTTGTGGGATCTTCTATAAAGCTTAGTTTATGCAGTATCCTGATTTTTTTATTTGCAAGATCCTTCCTTCCACCAAAGAAATCCATTATTTCGCCAAAATTATTCTTTGATAATGAGAGCGCAAGCGTATTTATAGTAAAATCCCTGCGTGCCAGGTCCTGCCTGATGCTTCCCGGCTCCACGTCCGGGAGAGCCGCCGGCTTTTCATAATACTCGACTCTTGAAGAAGCAATGTCTATGTGCTGTCCGTTCTCAAGAACAAGCACTGCCGTTCTGAATTTTTCATGTGCGCCAATTTTTGCACTCAGGGCAAGAGCAAGCTTTCTTGCAAAAAATATCCCGTCGTCTTCAACTACAATGTCTATATCAAGATTTGGTATGCCCAGCAGCAGATCCCTGACCACTCCGCCCACCAGAAATGCTTTCATCTTAAGCTCTTTTGATATATCTGACGCAGTTTCAAGTATCCGGTTAATATATTCAGGAAAAAGGCTGTACATTCTTTCTTTAATCTCTGAAGGTGAGAAATTATAGTCCGTACTGCCTTTTGATTCCCCGGGATATTTCAGATAATCCCTGCCGTGCAGGAATCTTAAAATATCTTTTCTTGTTACAATGCCGATCACTTCACCTCTGGACACTACGGGTATCCTGCCTATCCCGTTTTCAATCATCAGCCTCTGTATTTCTTCAATTGTTGTTGATGGCCCGGTTGTTACTATTCCATGGGATTTAAAACCTTTTATCGGCGCATGTGAAAGGCCGTGCTTTATTGCTTTGTCAATATCTTTTCTTGTTATTATCCCGACCAATTTGCCTGAATCATTAATTATGGGTATGCCTGTATGGCCATACTTTTTTAACAATTCTCCTGCTTTTATTATGCTTTCATTTTCTTTAACAGTCCGGATCGGATAAGACATGATGTCCCTGGCAAGTAAAGGTTTTTTTATGTTTTTGTGAAGTGCAGCAAGGATTTTTCTTTCAATTATGTCAAAATCCATATCCTTTATAATCGCTGAGGCTGCCTGCGGATGCCCCCCGCCTCCTAGCACTTCAAGGACCTTTGATACATCAACTTTGTCTGTCTCGCTGCGGCCCACCAGGTAGATCTTATCCTTCATTTTTACCCAGCAGAATACCACATCAATATCTTCAACATGGCCCAGCTTGCGGGTCAGCACAGATAATCCCTCAACAAAGCGGTCTGAAATTGCGCTTGAAAACAATATGTCCGTCTCGTAAATATCGATTATTTTCATATTTGCTATTAATTTCTCAAGCAGACGGCGCTGCTCTGCAGTAAGAGAAAGATTTAAAAATCTTGAAATAACCTGATGATTTGCGCCCTGTTTTTTAAGAAAAGCTGCTGCTTCAAAGTCATTATATGTTGTGCCCGGAAAAGTAAAGGAGCCCGTGTCCTCATATATTCCGAGGGAAAACAGTGTGGCCTCAAGAGGTGTCAGGCTTATTTTCTTTTTTTTAATGATATCGACAATAATGGATGTCGTTGCTCCAAAATTTTTTGAAAAATCTGACCCGTAATCAATGTCTTCACTGGATTTCTGGTGATGGTCAAAAATAATCACTTCAGTTTTGCGCATGTCAATTATTTCCTTTAGCACACCAAGCCTTGAAGGTATTTTTGTGTCAACCATTATAATTTTTCTGACTGCTTTAAGATCGATATCACCCGGATCACGTAAAAGCGGCAGCTCATCTTCATGTAGGGCAATAAATTTTCTCACATTTGAGTTTATGGAGCTTGGCAGCAGTATCTCAGCATCAGGAAATATTTTTTTTGCAGCAATCATAGCTGCAAATGAGTCAAAATCAGAACTGACATGGGTGGCTATTATTTCCATATAAATACCAGAGGGTAAATTTACTATTTTTATTCACAATATTTTTCATAGCAAATTATTTCAGAAATTGACTTCCTGCCGCGTTTTGGCGTTTCAGCATTTGGACCGGGGTAACCGACAGGAGTCAGCGCAACAACCCTTATATTTTCCGGCACACCGAGTATGCTCTTTACAAGGTTTTCCTGGAAAGCGCCTATCCAGCATGTCCCTAACCCTATTTCTGTGGCAGCAAGCATGAGATGCTCCATTGCAATTGCAATATCTATGGGAAAACTGCTCATATATCCGCCCATGGTGCCGTATGCTTCTTCTTCATTTGCGCAGGCAATTATTATCATTGGCGCTTCAGCAATGAAAGACTGGTCCCTGCATGCAATTGAAAGATCCGTTTTTTTATTTTTTTCCTTTACGATTACCAGTTTCCATGGCTGTATATTTTTTGCCGAGGGAGCTTTCCTGAAAGCATCCAGGACATATTCTATTTTTTCAGGCTCCACCTCTCTGCCGTCATAAGACCTTATGCTTCTTCTGCTGGTTATTATTTCAAGAATATTTTTGAATTTGCGCATTCTAACTCATCTCCGGATAAATGATTGGTTTACTGTCCATGGAAATCTGAAATATAGTACATAAATTTAACCTGCTGAACGGTTACATTTTTACATAATTTCTTTCCGGGTAATATTATAAACATAATGGCTGACATGATGTCAAATCAGAAAAACGCGCTAAGCTTCAGGCATGCTGATTTAAAGTGTCTTCCTCATACAGCCCTGATATGAAAGATGTCATAATACCTGGAATTTTTATTCTCTCTAAAATATGAGTATCTATTTTTGAAACAGGCATTATTCCCATAACAGAGCTTGTAAGAAAAACTTCATCTGCTTCCAGCAGGTTATAATAATGCAAACGTCTCTGGCTGCAGGCGATACCATGCTTTTTACACAAATCAATTACTGCTTTTCTTGTAATGCCCGGCAAAATATCCATATTTTCCGGGGTTGTAAACAGCATATCTCCCTTCACGGTAAAAATATTTGATGATGCGCCTTCAAGCACTATCCTGTCTCTGGTCAAGAACAGAGCTTCCTGTGACTGATTCGCGTATGCTTCATTTTTGGCATAAATATTATCAAAATAGTTTAACAATTTGTGCCTGTGTATCTCATTACCGAGAGCATGCCTTTTTATTGAGCTTGAGTAAACAGCAACTCCATGTTTATAAAAATCTTCAGGATATGGGACCAGCAGCATCGCAATAATTATAAGATTTGGCCTGACCGCATCACTGAAGCTGAACCTGTTTTCATATCTGTTCCTGGTAACTATGATTTTTATATAAATTTTGCTGTCTTCAAGATTATTTACCTTAATGAGCCCTGATACTGCTTTTTTTACGTCTTCTCTGTTAAATCCCGGATTATACCTGAGCGCACGCATTGAACCGAACAGACGCTCAAGGTGGAGGTCAAGATAAAATAAACTGCCTTTACAGCCTCTTAAAGTCTCAAAAAGTCCATCTCCGTATAAAAATCCCGCATCATAAACAGACACGGATGCTTTCAGGCTGTCATAGTGCTTTCCATTAATATAAACATACTGACTCATGGTCATTATATTACATGTTTTTTAAATAAAATCTATTATGCTTCTTGTGAAAAACTCGAGGGTCTCTTTCAGTGCCAGACCTTTGTCAAGTGTTTCCTGGTATTCACTCTCAGGATCAGAATCTTCAACAATGCCGCCGCCGACATTATAATAAAACTGCCCATCTTTAATTATAAAGGTCCTTATCACTATATTAAGATCCATTGAGCCGTCTGTTCCGATATAACCAATGGAACCCGTATAGATATTTCTTGCTGTATTTTCAAGTTCATCTATTATTTCCATGGCTCTTATTTTTGGAGCCCCTGTAATAGAGCCCCCGGGAAAAGTGGCTTTCAGGATGTCAATTACATCATGACCCTTCCTTACCTGCCCTGCTATAGTGGAAACAAGATGAAGGACTTTTTCATATTTTTCGACAACTGCATGCTCCTTTACTGACACAGTCCCGTAGCGGCAGAATCTTCCAAGATCATTGCGCTCAAGGTCCACAATCATATTAAGCTCTGCCCTGTCTTTAATACTTTTTGACAGCTCAATAGCATTTTTCTTATCTTCTGCCCTGCTTTTTCCTCTCGGCTTTGTGCCTTTGATGGGCCTTGTCTGAATTGTCCTGCCATTTAGCAGAAGGAATCTTTCCGGAGAAGAGCTGCCAATATGAAGTCCTGGAAAACCGATAAAAGCGGAAAAAGGTGCGGGGTTTTTTATCCTTAATATATAATACAGATCCCATGGATCGACTCTTAGCCTGCATTTAAAGCGTTGAGTCATGTTAACCTGGTAAATTTCTCCATCGTGTATATATTTTTTTGCCTTTCTGACAGCTTCAAGATAATCGGACTTTGACAAATTTGATTCAAGGTTAAATTTAACTGCCGGTTTTGTCCTGTATTTATTTTCTATATGGTTTTTTATTTTTTTTGGATTTTTAAGAACAAGAGACTTTAAGTTTTTCGCTGCTGCCCGGCTTTCATGAATTGCCCGCTTTATAATTTCTTCGGGAACATTGCTTTTATAACCATTCTTTGTGTTGTGCATATTAATAAAATATAATTTACCTGTCTTATGGCAGAATGCGACAAGCTTTGTGTAAAATGCCAGGTAATAAACAGGAATATCAATATCGCGGATTGCTTTTGCAGGCAGTTTCTCCATGAAATCCTTTAAATCATAAGAAAAATAACCCATAAATCCCCCGGTGAACTTCGGTATGGCGGCACTTCTGCCTCTAATTGGAGATGCCTTGTAAGCAAAAGAACTATGGAGGGAATCATTCTTTAATTTTTCTATCAGGTATTTTTCATTTTTAACATTAATATTTTCAGTAAAGACTTTGCGAAGAAAGCTTAAGGGGTCACTTTCTTCATTAAGTACGGAATCTTTTTTGAAGCCGGATACTTTTATAAGCCTGTTTTTAGACCCCTGGTGAAACACTGCAAAATCCGGTTCCCACGCCAGATATGAAAAACCGGAATATTTATTCGGAACAAGGCTGCTGTCCAGGAAGCAAATATACTCATATTCTTTTGAGGCTGCCAGGCTGTAAAACAAGTCCTGTATGGAGCAGTTTAAATTTATTTCATTAATAATTATTACCGGTACCATATTTGCCGCTGTAAATTTATTTGTCTGTGAAATTACGCAGAATCTGAAATCCGCATTTTGTTAAAAACGATTCCGGATGGAACTGCACGCCTTCAATCTTGTGTTTTTTGTGCCTGATACCCATTATTATACCATCTTCGGTCCAGGCAGAAATCTCAAAATCATCCGGTAAGCTGTCCCTTTCAATTATAAGTGAATGATATCTTGCAGCTTCAAAAGGGTTATTTACTCCACTGAAGATTGTTTTTCCGTCGTGGTATATCATAGATGTCTTTCCATGGAAAACTATTCCTGAATTGACTATTGCAGCTCCGAATGCCCGGCCTATGCACTGATGCCCAAGGCAGACTCCCAGTATCGGAATTCTGCTGTAAAAGCTTTCAACTGCCCTGCATGAAATGCCTGCATTTTCAGGCCTTCCGGGTCCCGGTGATATCACGATCTGCTGAGGTGCCATATCTTCAATATCTTTTATGCTTATTTTGTCATTGCGCCTGACTTTAATATTCTCGCCAAGCATGCCGAGATACTGCACAAGGTTAAAGGTGAAGGAATCATAATTGTCTATCATCAGTATATCTATTTTTTCTGTTTCTTTTTCTGCTTTTTTTTTCATGCCTTTATTATATAATCAATTGATATTTCAAATAAAATAATTCATTTTATTTTCTATGATAAGGGTCGAAAATCTGACTAAAAAATTTGCAGGCATAACTGCTGTTGATGACATATCCTTCAAAGTGGATGAAGGCTGCATATTTGGATTTTTAGGTCCAAATGGCGCTGGCAAGACAACGACAATAAGGATGCTTGCAACACTCATAAAACCAACTGAAGGGTCAATTTTTGTAAATGGCAGGACTCCTTCAAAAGATGGCGAGTATATCAGGTCGATTATTGGAATCCTTACTGAAACTCCGGGAATGTATGAAAAAATCTCTGCGTGTGCAAATCTTGATTATTTCAGCAGTTTTTATGGCATTGAAGAAATAAGGCGTAAACAAAACATTGAAAAATTCTTAAAGTTATTTGGATTGTGGGACAGGAGAAATGACCTGGTCAGCACATATTCAAAAGGCATGAAGCAAAAACTTGCACTTGCAAGAGCCCTGATACATGAGCCTAAAATACTCTTTCTTGATGAGCCAACAGCAGCTCTTGACCCTGAGAGTGCATTCATGGTCAGGTCTTTCATTGAACAGCTGAAAAATGATAAGACAACAGTGTTTTTATGCACCCACAACCTTGAAGAAGCTTCGAGCCTCTCTGATGTTGTGTGCATAATTAAAAACAGGATAATTAAAATCGCGACACTTGAAGAACTTCAAAAAAACAAAAAGGGCAGCAACACGGAAGTTATTATGGCACAGGATGCTTCCCTGTTTGAGCAGGTTGTTAAAGACACGGGACTTGCTTCAAATATTGCAGTTGAAAATAACAGACTTGCTTTTTCTATTGAAAGCCCTGAGAAAAGCAATCCTCTTATTATTAAGAAACTGGTAAACAGCGGTGCAGAAATAATTTATATAAATGAATTAAAAGCAAGCCTTGAAGAGATATACCTGGATCTTATTAAAAGTTAAAAATGAAAAACTCAATCAAAATTTTTAAAAAAGAGATAAAAGAGGTCATTAAGAATAGGAGTATCTGGCTGCCAATACTGGCTATAAGCATCATGTTTTCAGTGATTTTTCCTGCGGGTCTTACCATGTCTACCGACTCTTTTTTAAAGGACCCCGATACTACAAATTTTATCGCAAAGGTTCTCCAGAATACAGGAAATGTCGAGGCGGCTTTTCTGCAGTTTATTATAAAACAGTTTATGATATTTTTACTTTTAATCCCTGCAATGCTTCCCAGCCTTATAGCTCCTGCGTCTATAGTTCTCGAAAAAGAAAGCAGCACTCTTGAACCACTGATTGCCACACCCATAAAGACAGGCGAACTTTTAATGGGGAAGACCCTTACAAGCATGGTGCCCTCATTTGCAATCTCTTTTATAAACTTTGTGCTGATCACTGTTATCGTAGACACGCTTGCTTACATCAGGTTTGGATTAGTACCGCTTCCAACACTCGAATGGTTTATAGTCACTTTTATTCTAAGCCCAATATTATCTTTCATAATAACCATGGCAAGCATCATAATCTCATCAAAATCCACTGATATAAGGTCTGCACAGGGAATTGGTGCAGTTGTCATTTTCCCCATATATGCAGTGATAGGCATGCAGCTTGCCGGATTATTCCTGCTGAATATAAAATACCTGCTGGCAGGTTGCCTGGTGCTCCTTGTTGTATGTCCGCTGGTTTTAAAACTGGCAATTCGTGTATTTGACCGCGAGAACATACTTACCAAATGGAAAATGAAATAAGACTTTCTCTTGTGAGCCTGCTAAATACTACTGAGCTTCAATGTCTTTCTTCTCAAGAATCACTTTTTTAATGATTTCTATTTCACGCTGTGTAAAATCCCTGGCTTTTTTATAATTTTCAATTACATTATTTACCAGCTCAGTGTATTTTTCTTTTGTAATATTTTTAATTTTTTTTGCCTGTTCTTCAGTGTTCTCACTTATCTCAACAATGGCTTTCTTTATTTCAGCTCTCATTTCCTTTCCAGTCCTCGGAGTGAGGAGTAGAGCTGTGACGGCGCCTGCAACTGCACCAGCTATAAATCCTATAAAAGCATACTTAAATGCGCTGCAGCTGTTTGATGATTCACTGCACATATTCTCTCCTTTCATAGATATTCAATAGAAAAACAATTTCTGGTATTATTTATGAACCTGCATGAAAGCATCCGCTTACAGTTAAACAATGCAGGACATGGTTACCAGCTATACTTGTAACAGTGATTATATCAGAAAAATAATAAAAGAAGACAGAGCAAATTAATTACAGGCTTATTAAATGACAGAACTCTACAGTTATAAAAGCAGTCCGGATATCAGAAAAGAAATATTTGAATCCGATTTTTCAGATACCTTAAATCTTTCCGGGGGACTGCCTGAAAAATTAAAAAGATCATCAAAACTGTTTACCATCAAATATCCGTCACCCTTCATCACCTCGGTTGAAGAAAATGACACAGTATATTCAGAATTATTCATTAACAGCATTAAAAGCTCCGGGCTCATAATTCTTTTGCACGGTTTTTCTTCCAGCCCGACAAAACTTGCAAACTATTACAGATTCATTGATGCAGCTCTTGAAAATGGATTCAGCTGCGCATTTCTGAATATGCCATACCATCTTAACAGGACACCGGCAAATGAAAAAAGCGGTGAAAGGCTAATTTATTTTGATGACGTTCAGACTCTCAAATTTTATCATCAGGCAGTTGTGGATATTCGCAGACTCACAGATATTTTAAAAGAAAATTTTAATTTTAAAAAAATATTTCTCTGCGGTTTCAGCATGGGCAGCATGCTCTCCATTATAACTACTGCTATCGACAACAGAATAGACAAGGCTGCGCTCATCTTTGGCGGAGGAAACTGGTTTGAAATACACTGGAACAGCATGCTTGCTTACGTACTGAGAGGAAATTGCATCAGGGATGGAATAATAACAAAGGATAAATGCAGAGAAATTTACACAGCATTTCCTTCATTCCTTAAGGAGTTTAAATCTGCTGATATTAGCTCCATTGGTCTTGAGCATTGCGACAGCATCAGTTTAAGAGATAAAATTGTCAAAAAATGTTTTTTGTGCGACCCGCTCGCATTTGCCCACCGCCTGGACCGCCATAAGGTGATTATGCTCGGCTCAAGGCTGGACCACTTTTTTTCAAAAAAGTCGCTATTACAGGTCTGGGAAGAAGCCGGCAGGCCTGAACTCCACTGGTTTTTTGAGCTTCATACCAGCTTTATTCTGAACAATAAACATGCAAGAAAGCTGATATTCGGGTTTTATCAAAGATAATCATTGTCCCTGAACCACTTTATGTTTTCTTCAAGCGTTTGTTTTATTGACCTTGGGTTGTAACCAAGCTGTGCTGAAGCCTTTTCATGGCTTATAAATGAATTGCTTTTTACAGTTTTGAGCGAAAATATTGTAAAAACAGGTTTGCTGCCGCTCAGTTTATAATAAATCGGTGATACAAACGCCACAGCCATGGCAAGCCAGTAAGGTAATTTAAGCCCTGGAGCAGGTATGCCGGTAATTGCCTCGAGCTGAAGCATAAGGTCAGCAATTGTCAGCCTGTGTCCGGAAAGAATGTATGATTCCCCAGGCTTTCCTTTTTCAGCAGCAAGAACATGCCCTGCAGCGACATCGCGGACATCTACAAAATCATATGCTCCGTCTATAATGATTTTCTGCCGCCTGTTGCAGTAATCAATAAACATCGAACCAAGGTTTGATACTTTAAAATCATAAGGGCCAATAATTGCAGTTGGGCATAGAATAACCGCATCAAGCCCTTTTTTTACAGCTTCTGCTACATATAGGCTCGCCTGAGCTTTTGTCCGGTTATACAGCCCCATGGGATTTTTTACATCAAAAGAAAGCGACTCATCTATTATTTCACCTTTATTATTTTCTCTGAAAGCATGTATTGAACTCGTATAAATAAGTCTTTTCACTCCGCATTCAAGGCATGCATTTATGACATTTTCAGTCCCTTTAAGGTTGATTTCCCGGAGTCTTTTATTTGATCCTGGCATTATTGATACTTCTGAAGCAAGATGATACACATTTTCAGCGCCTTTAAAAGCTGATATAAGGGAAGCATAATCCAGCACATCCCCGTAGACAATCTCAATATCACATCCATTAATGCATGATATTTTTGATGTGGTCCTTACAAGTGCTCTTACATCCCTGCCTCTTAGATTCAGCTCCCTTACAAGGGCATTGCCAAGAAGACCTGTGGCTCCTGTTACTGCGTCCATAGCTTTAATCGTTCAGATACTCCTGAATTTACTTTTTATAAGGCTCTTCAGGACAAAATATGATATCCACTTGCTGGGTTTATTGTTTTTTTCAATATCAACAAGCATTTTGCCATTAAGGGAATTTTCCATCTTCCATGTTCCATTATCCAGTCTTTTTTCATAGATGTATTTAAGAGCATTGCGTAAGTTGGAATTCTGGCTCTTGCACCCTGCATCAATAAGCGCGCCGGTTATTTCAAGTATGTCGCTCTGAAAACCTTTTGGATAACCAAAAAGATACCATTGCCTGCTCTTTGAGTTCTTGCGTGGGTAATTAGCTTCAACTATATCATGGCTCAGAAGGAACTTTACTGCCTTTCTTACTATGTTTATTGCCTGGCTGTCCATTTTTTCAGGAGGCATAAGATTAAAAGCTTTAAGCACCTTCACTGCACCCCAAGGGCATTTAAACTGCGCCCTGTATTTACATCTGAAATCATTGCGGTACACAAGGTCAGAAATAAAAGAAACAAGAGCTTCAGTAAAGCTTTCTCCATAATAACCAAGCCTGATGAGCATCTCGAGTGTCATGCCCTGGAAACATATCAGATTGCCCGTATATCTGTAGCGCACAGGAAAAGAGCCTTTTTCAGATTGCATATTTTTCACTATGAGCCCTACAGCCTTATCAACAGAAAGCATCTGTCTTGAAGCGCCAAGAAGCGAAAGAAAATACACCTGCCAGTAAGTATTTTTATAAAAAGGGCTGAATGAGTATTTCTCCTCATGCCACCAGCCGCCTTCACTTTGCAGTGACAGTATTGATGACACTGTCGATGATGATTCGATATTTTTCTGCAGGAGGATGCTTTCTTCTGTATCGATTTTTTTATTAAGCACCTCTTTTAAGGTATAGAATTTTACCGAAGGATTATTGTCCTCAATCAACCATTTAATTAAATTATCCATAGTCAGGAATTTTTAAAATTATAAAAACTGGCGATTTAAAAGTATTTGCATATGAAACAGCAATAATTATATCAGAATAAAATATATACTCTGCATATATTTTTTACTTATTTATTTTCATTATTTTCATGAACTGATTAATATCAAGACGTTTAAATAATGATATTGTTTCCAGTGTTTATTTTTTATAATATGGTGATTTTTCAACGAGTGACTTGCGCACCAGAGGGCTGATGATCTTTATAATAAGCCGTCTGAATCCGATTTTCTTTTTGAGCTCTTCCAGAAAATCATCGAAAGTAAACCTCTGATAATTCAGCAGCCTCTGGCTCTCCTCAGTGTCCATCCAGTCAGTGTAATAAGGGTTTTTTGTAAATGCTTCTTCCGGAAGCATTCCTATGCCATTGACTTCAAGGAATCTGGATATAAATTCCCGCTGATACAGCTGGCATTTTTTACCGCCTCCGATTAAAAGGGTCCTGCCGGCACATTCTGCACAGTTTGCAGCATTTGCAAGAGCAAGTCCCACATCCAGAGAATGCACAAACTCTATCCTTCCGTCAAGAGGTATTTCAAACAGGACTGCATCAAATTTGCGGCCAATTTCAAGCGGCGGAACAGCGCCGAATCTGGTTATGACCCATTCAAGCCCTGAACTTTTTACAAGCCCCTCACACTCAACTTTATGTGATGTATAATTATCTGTGCCGATTACCGGATCCGTTGCGGTCCTCGGAGGATTATTTCCCGGGGATGGTCCGTACACTGAAACAGATGACGCAAATACTAACCTTGCATTGGGACTTTTTTCTTTCATTGCATTTATAATATTTTTAGTTCCCCCGACATTCACACTATAAGACAGTTCCGGCTTTTCTTCAGAGACCGGTGGTAATAAAAAAGCAAGATGGATTACGACATCACGTCCTTCCACTGCATGTTTTACTTCCTCGATATTCCGGAGGTCTCCCCACAATACTTCTATTCTGCCTGTATAATTCATTGCTTTCTTTTCATTTGTCTTATTAAAGATGTCAAAGCAGCAAATCTCTATGCCCGGATCTCTTTTTTCAATAAAATTTTCAATCGTACTTGAGCCTATGTTACCAAAGGCTCCTGTAATCAAAACCTTCATTTTACTTTCCCTCCATTTTATTTATAAAATCATTAGCCAACCTTAAAGTGAGTATTAAATAAAAAAAATGTAAAATGCCCGCAGGGGTAGCATATGACCCTGAGAAAATCCCATTTCCCGCGCAGATTGACCACATCACTTACAGGCGCACGATGGTCAGTCCTGCCTGTTTTCCTGTATTTCTTTATCAGATAACTTATAAAAAACACCATCGCAG